>NZ_JADDIL010000358.1:0-613 GCF_020826795.1 Microtetraspora sp. AC03309
GATCTGGTGTGAAGTCGAGATCGCGCAGACCGAGCGGTACGTCTCCCCCGTCACGCTGTGCACCACTTCGGGGATGCAGTTCCTCGCGCAGCCCAGAGAGCCTGACCGGTGGACGGGCGGCCGGCTGCGATTGGGTGACGAGGACCGATACCGCGTGGTGGATCTGGACCCGGACGCGGGAGGCATGTCGGTGGAGCAGATGCTGCGCAGCGTCCTGCGGGCGCTGGCGATCGAAGTCAACGGCGACGGTGGCTCGTTCGCGCCACCGAGTGTGCGGGCCACTGGCTTCGCGGTCGCCGAGATCGATCGACCGGACCGGCTGAAGGACCAACTCGACGACAGCCCGAAAGGTGAACCCGCTGTTCACCAGCCCGGCGCGCAGCCGGGTCCTGAGCTCAAGTTCGAACACCTACTCCGCGGCACCCGGCTGGAGGTGTGGGACGACCTGACCAAGAGCTGGCACAGTCTGCACGAGCGGTCGGTGGTCGCATCGTTCGGCAAGAACGAGATCTTCAAGTCCAACGACGACGTCGGCCACCTGCAAAACCCGCCGCTGAGTCAGGTTCCGGGCGACCCGGCCAACAATCCCTTCTACGTCCACGAGGTGCTGGCC
>NZ_JADDIL010000359.1:0-613 GCF_020826795.1 Microtetraspora sp. AC03309
CGCACCCATGCCCGCGACACCGACCGTGACCCCGAGACCACTCTGGCTTGTCGTGACGCGCAGTACCAGGCCTTGATGACCTGGGGTATCCCGGAATCGTCGAAACTGGAACGTCTTTCGGCCATCGCTCAACCGACGCTTGTCGCCAACGGTGACAACGACACCATGATGTCCACCAAGAACAGCTACCTGCTGGCCGAGAAGATTCGGGGCGCCCAATTGCGAATCTATCCCGATGCGGGCCACGGTTTTCTCGACCAGTACCCGGTCGAGTTCGGTCAGCACATCCGCCAATTCCTCGGTCGCTAAGGAGAACTCATGACTGACCTGCTCGCCACCGTCCTGGACACCTACGGCGGCGTCGATCGCTGGCGCGAATTGACTTCGGTCACCGCGCACAAGCGGTTCGGCGGTGCCATCTGGGACATCAAGGCAGTGCCCGGCATCGTCGACGACGGTGAGATCACCGTCTGGATCAAAGATCAACGCACGGCGCTGTCGCCGTTCACTGCGCCCGATTTGAAGACCGCCTACACGCCGCAACGGGTCGGTATCGAGACCACCGACGGGGACATCGTCGAGGTGCTCGACGATCCCCGGGCATCGTTTGCCG
>NZ_JADDIL010000360.1:0-612 GCF_020826795.1 Microtetraspora sp. AC03309
CGCCGAGACCGCCGAGAAGCGCAACGCCGCCGGGCTGCTTGACCACCTGCGCAGCATGCAGGACCGCATGGAGCGGGTGTTCGACATGCTCGATGAGGCGGGCGGGGCGAGCAGGCTCACCCCCGAGCTATGCCGTCAGTTCGGCGTCGACGTCGAACTGACCATCGTGGACGAGACCCGGTACTACGTGGCCTCCCCGCAGGGGGCGGAGATCGTCGCGGCGATGGTGGACATCGCGAGCCGCGGCCCGGCCGCCGGGATCCTGCTCGTGCTCGCCACACAGCGGATGACCAAGGAGGGCATCCCACCGGAGCTGAAAGGAGTCTGTTCGCTGCGGTGGGCGATGCGCTGCCCAGACGTGATCGCCTCCAACGCGGTGCTCGGCGCGGGTGCGGCCGGCGCCGGGTACGACGCCTCGGACATCCCGCGCACGCATCGCGGCGTCGGCATCCTGGACGCGGACGGCGCCGACCCGATCAAGCTGCGCAGCTACTACTTGGACGACACTGGCCCGGATCTGGTGTCGGTGGCCGAGGCGGCGTACGCGCTCCGCGCGGCCGCCGGGACGCTGCCCGCGAGGGAGATGCGCGGCGTGAAGCCGGTCGCCGAGGT
>NZ_JADDIL010000361.1:0-610 GCF_020826795.1 Microtetraspora sp. AC03309
GGTGAGGGGCACGCCAAACCTGAGGACATCCGGTTCGGTCTGTACGGCGCGCTGGCGCATCCGCTTGAGGTCGATGCGCTGCACGGTTGTGATGATCTGACCAGCCTCGGAATCCGTCCGTTGTCGGCGCCGGCGCCTGACAAGCTCAGCGGCACAGTGTGCTTGGGACCTTTCCGCGATCAGAGCCAGGTGCGGGGGGTGTACGTGTATTCGCCGCGTGAGCGCATCGCCGGAACCACCGTCGCCTACCCGGCGGCCTTCCCGATCGGAGTACTGCCCACCAACGTCAACGACACCGGGGTCACCGTGAGGTCCTCCAGTGTCGACGCGTTCAGCGCCGACGGCGGACAGCTGTCGCCCGCCGCGATGGGAGATCCGAGCGCCTTCAACGGCAAGGGCTACATGCTTCTCGGCCTCGAGATCGACGGTGCGGCAAAGCGTTATGCGGAGGACTCGACCAAGCGCGGCGGCCCGCTGATGGTGGTGGCCGGGCCGACGCTGCCTCCGCCGGGCCTGAGCCATGCCTGCTCGGTGTACGGCTCTTCGGTGCTGATCCTGCCGGAGGCCTCGCGGGAGGCGGTGAATGTCCGGGCTTCGCTGTGTACGCAGG
>NZ_JADDIL010000362.1:0-608 GCF_020826795.1 Microtetraspora sp. AC03309
CTTGGCTTCCTTGTAGCGCCAGTGCGCAGCGATGCCGTACTCGGCGGTGCGGTGCATGTCGCGGGTGCGGATCTGCACCTCCAGCGGCTTGCCCTCCGGACCCACGACCGTGGTGTGCAGCGACTGGTAGACACCGTAACGCGGCTGGGCGATGTAGTCCTTGAAGCGGCCCGCCATCGGTTGCCACAGCGAGTGCACGACACCGACCGCGGCGTAGCAATCCCGGATCTCGTCGCACAGGATCCGCACGCCCACCAGGTCGTGGATGTCGTCGAAGTCGCGGCCCTTGACGATCATCTTCTGGTAGATCGACCAGTAATGCTTGGGTCTGCCCTCGACCACCGCGTTGATCTTCATCGCGCTCAGCGCCACGCCGATCTCGGCGCGCACCTTGGCCAGGTAGGTGTCGCGAGACGGTGCCCGGTCGGCGACCAGTCGCACGATCTCCTCGTACTTCTTAGGGTGCAGGATCGCGAACGACAGGTCTTCTAGCTCCCACTTGACCGTCGCCATGCCGAGCCTATGGGCCAGCGGCGCAATCACTTCCAGCGTCTCGCGGGCCTTGCGGGCCTGCTTCTCCGGCGGCAGGAAACGCATGGTGCGCATGT
>NZ_JADDIL010000363.1:0-605 GCF_020826795.1 Microtetraspora sp. AC03309
GCATCGACGGTGGAGGCCACATGCAGCGAGTCGTCGTTGCGCCCGTGCACCAATTGCAAGAGCTGAACGGCGAATTCGACGTCGCGCAGGCCACCTGTGCCCAGTTTGAGTTCGCGGGCCCGCACACCGGCGGGAACGAGTTCCTCGACACGTCGGCGCATGGCCTGGACCTCGGGAACGAAATCCTCACGCTCGCATGCGGTCCACACCATGGGCATCAGCGCCTCGATGTAAGCCTTGCCGAGTTCGGCGTCGCCCGCGGCGGGACGTGCCTTGAGTAGTGCCTGGAACTCCCAGGTTTTTGCCCAGCGCTGGTAGTAGGCGACGTGGGATTCCAGGGTCCGGACCAATTGGCCGCGTTTGCCTTCCGGACGCAGGGCGGCGTCGACCTCGAAGAATGCGTCGGCGGCGAACCGCATCATCTCGCCGGCCACCCGGGTCGCGGTGGCCAGATTGTCGTCGCCGTCGCCCTCGGGGATGGCCTCGCCGACGAAGATGACGTCGACATCGCTGACGTAATTCAGTTCGCGCGCACCGCATTTGCCCATCGCGATGACGGCCAGCCGGGGCTGCTTCCCTTCTTCACACACAACCCGGGTGGCCAC
>NZ_JADDIL010000364.1:0-605 GCF_020826795.1 Microtetraspora sp. AC03309
CCGTCCGACCACGGAATGAAGTCGTGCGGATTCCAGTCCTTACGCATCCGCATGTGGCGGTTGATGCTGGTCTCCACGACAGGCTCAAGTTCATGCAGGAGCTGCAGGTCGGTGTATTCCTGCGTCATGTGCTCCACCCTCCTCGCGTCTCAAGGACGCTCAGTTATCTGTACCTGTTGGTAGCAGTCAATATATCTGTGTAACCCGGTGACATCAAGTTGCCCCCGTTCGTGTTTCGCGTGTCCTGCGCCGTTTGTGGTACGGCGGTAGGATCCGCGGCAACATCTGTCGGATACCACGCTCGGAGGTTGGGCACACGTGAAGATGCTTGTCGTTGGTGCCGGAGCTGCGGCTGCCACTGGTGCGGCCGTATCCCTGTTGTTCGGTGCCGGCGTTGCGGCCGCCGCCCCTGATGTGGTGGGGCAGACCTACTCGGACGCCTCGAGCGCGATCGAGGATAGCGGTTCCAGTGCCAAGGTCGCCGTCACCGTGGGCAGCAAGCTGTCCCAGGGCGACTGCATCGTCACCAACGCGTGGGACGCCCCCTTCGTGCGCGACGGCAGCCACGCCTCCGGCGAGGTCATGGTCGCTTTGAACTGCGACGG
>NZ_JADDIL010000365.1:0-605 GCF_020826795.1 Microtetraspora sp. AC03309
CCGTGAGCTGCCAAAGCACCGAAGAGGTGGGTGGAGGCGGCGTCTTCCACGCATAGCCCGAGCGTGATCCGCGTGCGCTCCGGCCGCAGCGCATGCGGATCACGCAACGGCCGGTCCGCCGCAGGCAGCAGCCCACGGATCGCCGAACGGATTTCCCATCCCATGCCCGGTGACAACAAGTCACCCAGGGCAGGCGGTTCGGCCCCAGGTCGGAGAGGCGGCGGCGGACGAGTCGGCCTGTAGGCCGGGTTCTGATCCCAGCGTTTCTCTGACCTGCGACTGCTCTCCATAACCGGGCCTGAGCTGGGATTTCATGTTCCAGCAGTTGCCGACAGTTTCGGAGATTTCTCGCGCTACGCCGGAACAGTGACGGAACAGGGCCGCTGGCCGATGCCTATGCTCAGGCGGCCTCACCTTGACCAACCTGTTGAGCTGCTCGCGGAACTAACGCCAACCGACTACCGTCAGCCCGTGCTTGATCCCTCAACGGTCTTCGACCGCTCCGGCCCGTTCGAAAACCCTCTCACAGACGAGATCCGAGGATGTCCCGACGTTCGTGGAACTTGATCGGCGGTCCCGCGGTCAGGCGACGTTCTCGTTGTAGC
>NZ_JADDIL010000366.1:0-603 GCF_020826795.1 Microtetraspora sp. AC03309
TCTCACTGGCGCCGCCCTCGATGCCGGCGAAATTCCAAACCTGTTCTGTCATGTCTTGTCTCCGTTCTTGAGGTCAGTTAGGTCAGATGTTCATCGACGAGGCGAGGTTGCCCGCCTGATCTTCGTCGGTGCTGGAGTACTGGGTACCCGAGGTGTGGATGTTGGTCGAGATCTCGTTCAGCTCCTGGATCTGCTTGTCAGCAGCCTCGTGGAACCGTGCCAGCGCCGCCTGGGCGGCGGTACCGGCCTGGCCCTGCATCTGGGCCGCCAAGGTGCCGCCGGTCGACTCGACCTGCGCGATGACGCTCTTGAGCTCACCGGAGATGCGCTCGAAGTTGGCAGCCTCCTTGGCGAGGACGGCGGCATCTGTATTCATCTGTGCCATGTTGGATTCCCCTTATTTTTCCTTTGTCCTCACCAGAGAAATGTTTGGCGAGTCCTCCGGCCGGGCGGCCGGAAAGTTCGTGTTGTGGACGACTTACCAGTCGTCGTCTCCGTCGTCAGTTTGGTCATATGTGAGTGCGGTCGGTGCCACGAGTCCGTCCTTGGTGCCACCGCTCTTCTCTTCGTTGTTCTTGGCGGCGTGCACCGGTGCCCCGCCGC
>NZ_JADDIL010000367.1:0-603 GCF_020826795.1 Microtetraspora sp. AC03309
TGCGTGAGGGGTTGATGGTCCCGACTGGGACGCGATCGCGCGCGGTCTGCACCGGGAATTGCAAGTCACTGTCATTGCTGATCATTACGGCCGCGTCGATGCGTTGTTCGAGGACATCAAGCAGCAGATGCGCAGCGACGTTCACGTCGGAACCCTTCTCCTCGCGCCGGGCGACCGACACAAAGAATTGCGCATGGGGATCGTCCTGGCCTGCACCGTCTTTGACGGTGACTGGCCAGGACGGTGTTGTCAGCACCGGCCGCCCTTTCTTGTCTTCTGTGGCCAGGGGTGCGCGCGCTACGCGCCGCACGTAGTTACCCATTTCGATGTGGTCCGCGCTGCTGGCCCGCTTGAGAGCGCGCAGGTAAGCGTCTTGTTCCTTGTTGCCGACCGGGTTATCTGCGCCGGAAATGGCGGCCGTGCAGTAGACGACCCGCTCAATGGTGGCCCCGGCCCAGGTCGAGTGATTGGCCACCAGGCGCGCCCCCAGGCCGCGCAGGTCGAGCCACCGCCACCCGGCCGTGCCTTTTCCGCACAGGCCGCGGCCGCCGTAGTAGAGATTGAAACCGTCGATATACACGCCTACTCGCATGGGCACAGACG
>NZ_JADDIL010000368.1:0-603 GCF_020826795.1 Microtetraspora sp. AC03309
ACCCGCACATGGTCGAGCGCATGCGCGCCGAGGCCCACGTAGGCCACCGCCATGAGCCGGAACTTCAGGAGAGTGTGCGGTGATCGTGCTACTGGGGACTGACCAGCCCGGCGTCGTACGCGTGGATGATCGCGGCGGCCCGGTCGCGTAGGTCGAGCTTGAGGAAGATGTGGCCGATGTGGCTCTTCACAGTGAGCCCGGAGATGGTGAGCTCATCGGCGATCTCGGCGTTCGAATACCCCTTGGCGATCAGCGTCAGCACATCGAGTTCGCGGGCCGTGAGGTCGCCGACCGCGGCTGCGCGGCGCGGCTCGGCCGCCTTGCGGTAGGTGGTGAGGACCCGAGAGGTCACCGCGGGGTCGAGATAGCTGTCGCCCTGTGCCACTGCCCGGACGGCCCGGATCAGTTCCTCGGCAGAGGAATCCTTCAGCACGAAGCCGCTGGCACCGGCGCGCAATGCGCCGCTGAGTAACTCGTCATCGTTGAATGTGGTCAGCGCCAGTACCGGTGGCCCGTCCACCGACGTCACCTGCCGCGTCGCCTCGATCCCGTCGACGCGTTTCATGCGTAGATCCATCACCACCACGTCGGGGCGGTACCGAC
>NZ_JADDIL010000369.1:0-601 GCF_020826795.1 Microtetraspora sp. AC03309
GTTGCTACCGCCGTGGTGGTGGCGCTCTCGGGGGTCGGGTCCGTCGCCGCAGATCCGGTCTCCGGAGGAGGGCCAGCCGTGTGTGCGAGGACGCTCGCTCCCGTGACCGCTCCCTCTGCCGCTCCCACTGTCGGTCCCGTTCTGGATTCTGTGTCCGCTGCCGCTCCCTCTTCCGGTCCCGCTTCGGTGTCCGTCTCGGTGCCCGCTGCCGCTCCCGCTCCCGCTGTCGGTCCCGTTCTGGATTCTGTGCCCGCTTCCGGTCCCGCTCCTGCTTCCGGTCCCGTTTCAGTGCCCGCTGCCGCTTCCGGTGCGGATCCTGTGCCCGCTTCCGGGCCCGTTCGGGTTCCTGTTCCGGTGGTGGCGGCGCTGTCGTGGGCGGTTGCGTCCTGCGCGGTTGCGCCCTGGGTGGTTGCGTCCTGGGTGGACGTGTCGCATGTGGAAGCACCGGGCGAGTCGTCCGGGAGGGACTCGGCGTTGACCAGCACAAGGAGTTCGGTGCCGATCTGCTGCTCCAGCACGGCGATCAACGTGTCAGCGTTCCGCACCCGCAGCGGCCGGTCATCACCCTCGGCCCGAGGCTTGGCGTAGGCGTCCAGCAGAC
>NZ_JADDIL010000370.1:0-601 GCF_020826795.1 Microtetraspora sp. AC03309
ATCGGGGACTCCTCTTCGGGCTCCAGCCCGACCAGCAGGACCGTCGGTGCCTTCTCCAGTTCGGCGTAACGCAGCTTCATCGGCCGCCCGGCGACGTGGGCGGCCAGGAAATCGGCCTCCTCGACCGAGTGCGGCCGGGCGCGGAAATCGATGTCATTGGTGCTCAGTACCATTCGGGCGAACTTCGCGTACGCGTAGGCGTCTTGCACGGTGCTGCGGCCGCCCACCAGCACACCGGTATCTGTGCCCGCAGCCAGCAGGCCTGCCCCGGCCACCGTCAGCACCTCCGACCACGAAGCCGGACGCAGCGCGCCGTCTTCGCGGATCAACGGTGTGGTGATCTGATCCCCGACCGTGGTGTAGGTGAACGCCCACCGGCCCTTGTCGCAGTTCCACTCCTCGTTGACCTCTGGATCGTCACCGGCCAGGCGCCGCATCACTTTTCCCCGGCGGTGATCGGTGCGCTGGGCACACCCGGATGCGCAGTGCTCGCATACGCTCGGGCTGGACACCAGGTCGAACGGGCGCGCCCGGAAGCGATAGGCGGTGCCGGTCAGCGCCCCCACCGGGCAGATCTGCACAGTGTTGCCGGAGAAGTAGG
>NZ_JADDIL010000371.1:0-600 GCF_020826795.1 Microtetraspora sp. AC03309
GTACAGCTCACCGTCGAACATGAATCCCGAGTCCCCCGTGCGCAACCAGGGCCCTTCAGGTGTGCCCGCCGACGGCGCCACCAGGCGCGCACCGAAGGTCGACTCGCTCTCGTCGGGCCGGTTCCAATAGCCACTGGCAACGTTGTCACCGTGCACCCAGATCTCCCCTATGGCACCGGGAGGGCACTCGGTGTGGGTCTCGGAGTCCACGATCCGGACGGAAGGCGCAACGGGGATGCCGTAGCTGACAAGGGGTGTACCCGCTCCGTTCAAGCAACGCTGAGCGGTACCGGCGGTCAGCGGTTCGGATTCGAAGCGAACGATGGCCGGCGCCTCGCCCGATTCCCGGGTCGCGATGTACACCGTGGCTTCGGCCATTCCGTACGAAGGCCGGATCACCGCCGGGTCAAGGTTGAACCGGGCAAACCGCTGCGTGAACCGCTCCAGCGTTGCCGGATGCACACGCTCGCTGCCGGTGATGATGACGAGCACGTCGGAGAGGTCGAGCCCTGCCATGTCGGCATCCGATGTCTTGCGGACCGCCAGTTCGAACGCGAAATTCGGTGCGGCCGTATAGGTGCGGCCGTGGGTCGCCAGCAT
>NZ_JADDIL010000372.1:0-599 GCF_020826795.1 Microtetraspora sp. AC03309
CTGCCTGGGTCGCGGGTGATGCGTTCCGCGACTTCGAGGGCGGATACGACCGGGGGGCTTACCCACCAGCGCTGCGGGGTACCGGCACCTGTCTGGCCTTTGTGGAGGATGCTGGTCACTGCTGGGGCGCCGTAATGGGTGCTGATGGCTCCGGCGGGGATGCCTTGAACTTCACTGTCACGCATCATCGTCATGATCGCAACGAAAATATAAGCGGCATTGCGGATTTGAGTGAGTTCTTTGCTTACGACGACACGGTCGAAACCCGTGGCCCACGGTCCGCGCGTACCGTCGGGTCGATCTACGATGGCGGGTTGGGCACTGCAATATCCGAATTTGGTGGGCATGCCCGCGGTGATCGCATCGCGTACGCGTTGCATGCGGATTGGTCCGCGGCGGCCGTTATAGAAGTTGGTCATATGTACGCGGGGCGTGGTGCATAGCGCCAGGCCGTCCCAGTTGACCTCACCGGCTCGCCCACGCCCGAGTGTGTAGATGTGCAGTGGAATGAAACCGTCGGGTGACGCCAGCCACGAGTCAATCGCCCGGTCGATAGCTTGTGCCGTAAGTCGATCGTCGGGATGTGGTCTGTGGTCCAG
>NZ_JADDIL010000373.1:0-597 GCF_020826795.1 Microtetraspora sp. AC03309
GTCGACAGACCGTGCTGGCCGGCCTCGGCGAGCAGACCGACGATCAGAGACGAATCGACGCCACCCGAAAGCAGGCATCCCACCGGTACATCCGCCACCAGCCGGCGCTCGACTGCGCGCCGCAGCGACTCCAGTACCGCGTCCTCCCAGTCCTTTTCCGACCACTCGGCCCGGTCCGCGTGGCGCGTGAAGTCCGGCGACCAGTAGACGGTGGTGTGCCGGCTGCCGTCGGGCTCGATGGCGACCACCGATGCGGGCGGCACCTTCTTGATCCCCTGCAGGATGGTCAGCGGCGGCGGTACCACCGAATGGAACGTGAGGTAGTGGTGCAACGCGATCGGATCGATCCGGGTGTCGACGCCGCCGCCGGCCAGCAGCGCCGGCAGCGATGAGGCGAAGCGGATCCGGTGGTTGTCCTCGGTGATGTACAGCGGCTTGATGCCCAGCCGGTCGCGGCCCAGCAGCACACGACCGGTGTCCCGCTCGACGATCGCGAACGCGAACATCCCCATCAGGTGCTCGACGAACCGGTCACCCCAGTGGTGATACGCCTTGAGCAACACCTCGGTGTCGCTGTGCGAGAAGAAGCGGTAGCCG
>NZ_JADDIL010000374.1:0-597 GCF_020826795.1 Microtetraspora sp. AC03309
CCCAGCCGAACAGACCGGCGACCACCACGACGCTCACCCACAGGCTGACCCGCACCGAGACGTCGTAGGGAAACACCGGCCACCGCGCCAACCGCGCACTCACACCACCGGCCAGGCGGCGCAGGGTGATCCGGTCAGCTGAAGTAGATGGCAGCACCGATGGTTCCGATCCACGCCAGGAAGAGAATCTGCAGCACTCGGTCTTTCAGCGCGATCTCCTCGGGCTCTCCGGCGATGCCACCGTCGATGTCGACCGCATAGCGCAGGATCGCGACCGTGAACGGAACCATCGTGATCGCGTACCACGAGGCGTCCTGGCCGTCGAGGCCCAGGGCATCGTTGGCAGTGTCACGGCCGAACGCCCACAGGCCGTAGCAGAGCACCATCGCGGTGGCCGACAGCGTCCAGACGAAGCGGAGGTAGGTACTGGTGTAGCTCTCCAGCGATTTGCGGATCTTGGCACCGGTGCGCTCGGCCAGCTGCAGCTCGGCATACCGCTTGCCGGCCGCCATGAACAGCGAGCCGAAGGCCATCACCAGAAGGAACCACTGCGACAGCGGGATGTCGGCGGCCACACCACCGGCGATGGCGCGAATC
>NZ_JADDIL010000375.1:0-596 GCF_020826795.1 Microtetraspora sp. AC03309
GCGGGGGTGTGTCTGGCCGAGGCGGAGGATCTGTTGTTCGCGCGGGATCGGCTGGTTTCGGCGGTCGCGGCGCGGGTGGAGCGGGTCCATGCTGCTGGTGAGGCGAGGGCGTATGGGCATGGGTCGACGAGGTTGTGGTTGCGTACGGGGGCGGGGATGAGTGCGGTGGGGGCGGGGCGGTTGGTCGCGCTCGCGGTCGAGTTGGCTCGTCTGCCTGTGGTTCGGGCCCGGTTCGCTGACGGCAGTCTGGCGGAGGGGTATGTGACGGCGATCTGCGCGGCGACCGGCCGGTTGACTGATGAGCAGGCCGGCCTGGCGGAGCAGATTCTGGTCGGGTTGGCGGATCAGGCGGGTCCGGCGGAGATCGCGCGGGCGGGCCGGTATCTGTATGCGGTGCTCAACCCCGATGGTGAGGATGATGCTGCGGAGGCTGATTACCGGCAGCGTTTCCTGCTGGTGCGGGAGACCTCCTCGGGCGGGCTGGAGGGAGAGTTCCGGCTTCCCCGCGAGGCGGGAGCGCGGCTGCGGAGTCTGCTGGACGCCTATGCCAAGCCTCGGGCTGTGGGTGATGACCGGCCGCTGCGGGTGCGGAACGC
>NZ_JADDIL010000376.1:0-594 GCF_020826795.1 Microtetraspora sp. AC03309
GTCCCAAACCGAACGCCTCGGGGAGCTGGTCACCAACCTGCTCGACCTTTCTCGCGTCGAAGGCGGCGCAATTCCATTGCAGATCAGCAGGTTCGATGTAGATGCGTTCCTTCGTGAGGCCGTCGAACATGTCTCCGTGTCAGCGACCGATACGCCGGTGACCGTCAAGGTGACACCGCCGGACCTGAAGGCAGTGGCGGACCCGGCGCGGTTGCGGCAGGTCGTGGTGAACCTTGTGGACAACGCCCTTCGGCACAGTCCGGCCGGTGGCCGGGTGGCGGTGCTGGCCGCCCGGGATGCATCAGGTCTGCGGATCGAGGTGACGGATCAGGGGCCGGGCATCGCACCCGCTGAACGTGAGCGCGTCTTCGAACGATTCACCCGTGGTGCGACCTCGGACGGCGGAACCGGTCTGGGGCTGGCGATCGCGCGGTGGGCAGTCGAATTGCACGGGGGTGTCATCGAAGTGATGGACACCGAGTCGGGATGTCGGATCAGGGTGAGCATCCCTGAGTCCGCGATGGGGGAGAGGCCGAGATGACGACAACAGTTTCGGGATTGCCGGCACCACTGATCGGGCCGGCGCTGCCGCGC
>NZ_JADDIL010000377.1:0-593 GCF_020826795.1 Microtetraspora sp. AC03309
GATGCGGAGTTGGGTCTGGCGGGGCAGGTGTGGACGCAGTGTCATTCGTTGGCTTTTGACTATTCGGTGTGGGAGATCTGGGGTGCGTTGTTGTTCGGTGGCCGGTTGGTGGTGGTGCCGGAGGCGGTGACGCGGGCTCCAGAAGAGCTGCTGGCCTTGTTGGTCACCGAGCAGGTGACTGTGTTGAGTCAGACACCGTCGGCGTTCTACGCACTGCAGTCTGTTGATTCCCTGCTGCCCGCGGCAGGCCGCCAGCTGAAGGTGGAGACGGTGGTGTTCGGCGGGGAAGCTCTTGAGCCGCAGCGTCTTCAGCCGTGGATGGACAGCCATTCGGATTCGCCGCGGTTGATCAACATGTATGGCATCACCGAGACGACGGTGCATGCCTCGTTCCGGGAGATCGGTGCTGAGGATGCTCAGGGCAGTGACAGCCCGATCGGTGTGCCGCTGGCGCACTTGGGCTTCTTTGTGCTGGATGCGTCGCTGCATCCTGCGCCGGTCGGTGTGGTGGGTGAGCTGTATGTAGTGGGCGCCGGATTGGCATGTGGGTATTGGCATCGCGGCGGATTGACCGCGTCGCGGTTTGTCGCCTG
>NZ_JADDIL010000378.1:0-590 GCF_020826795.1 Microtetraspora sp. AC03309
AGATGTAGCCGACCGAGATCGGGTGCGGGAACGGCTCGCCGGAGCGGCCGTCGAACAGCCGCGCCTTCCCGCTGCGCTGCACCAGCCGATCCCCGTCGCGGTTGGGGACGGTGTTGTCCAGGAGCCCGACGATCTCTTCCTCGTGGGCGCCGTCGAAGACGGGGGTGGCCATGTTGGTGAGCGGCTCGACCGTGTCGAGGCCCTTGTCGCGCAGCCTCTCGGTCCAGGCCTCCTGCACGCCGGTGACGTCCCAGCCTCTGGCGGCGATCCATCCGAGGTGCGTCTCCAGCACCTGGCCGACGTTCATTCGGCCGGGCACGCCCAGCGGGTTGAGGATGATGTCGACCGGGGTGCCGTCCTCAAGGAACGGCATGTCCTCCACGGGGAGGATCTTGGAGATGACGCCCTTGTTGCCGTGACGGCCGGCCAGCTTGTCACCGTTGGTGATCTTGCGCTTCTGCGCCACGTACACGCGGACCTGCTCGTTGACCCCCGGCGGGAGCTCGTCGCCCTCCTCGCGGCTGAACACGCGGACGCCGATGACCTTGCCGGACTCGCCGTGCGGCACCTTCAGCGAGGTGTCACGCACC
>NZ_JADDIL010000379.1:0-587 GCF_020826795.1 Microtetraspora sp. AC03309
GTGCCGGGTTTCTCGTCAGCAAGCATCTCGGTGATGGAGTCAGCCAGGCCGGCGAGTGCGTCTGCGTCGATGTATCGGCGGGCTGAGGCGGTGGAGATTTGCAGGGCCGCGGCGAGGGCGTCGACTCGGTCGTTGACGAGTGTTGCCGCGGCGTCGGTGGACATGAAGAGGCCACGTTCGTTGAGGTTGATGCAGAGCTGCTCGGCGCGGCTGTCAACCCATCTTTGTCGCGCCACGGCTACCCCTTGTATTTCTCGGAGGTGGCCGGCCCGACGGATTGCGATCGTCCATGCCGGGGAGGTGGCGGTGGAGTGTCGTGAACCCATTGGGCCACGGCTTGCGGATCGTCCCATTCGACGTCGGACACCTGGAGTCCGGCGGTGGTTGCACCGAGGACGGGGCCGTCGAGAATTGCGCACCGCACGCCTGGCTGCCCTGGGATGGCGTCTCGTTGGCGCGTCCGGATAGCTACTCGATGGCCGCGGAGTGGTGCGTCAGGGTTGCTTATTACTGTGCCCTCCAACGATTTCATCGTGTGCGACTCCTCTTGATGCGTTCGCGGATCGCGGATCGCAGTGGTAGGTGCA
>NZ_JADDIL010000380.1:0-587 GCF_020826795.1 Microtetraspora sp. AC03309
GTGCTGTCGGGCCGGTTGAGCGTCACCGACAGCACGCCGTCCTCAAGGGCGACGGATACGTCTTTTACGTCGGGGTATTCGCGGGTCACGGTCATCTATGCACCTTAGGTCTGGCGGGCCAGAGGCCCGTTGGCGGCGGGGCCGGTTATGGCCATGCCGGTCGAGAAGGTTATACAAGTAAGCTATGTCACCGGTCAACCAAGGCCTAACACGCGAAGGGCGGAAGAGCATGGCAGGACCACTGCAGGGTTTACGCGTTGTGGAGTTGGCCGGCATCGGCCCCGGCCCGCACGCGGCGATGATTCTCGGCGACCTGGGTGCCGACGTCGTGCGCGTCGAACGACCGGGCCGCACCGGGGGAGTGCCCGCCGGTGAACGCGACTCGATGTTGCGCAACCGCCGTTCGGTCGCGGCTGATCTCAAGAGTGACGAGGGACGCGAGCTGGTGCTCAAGCTGATCTCCAAGGCCGACGTGCTGATCGAGGGCTATCGGCCCGGTGTCACCGAACGTCTGGGCCTGGGCCCCGAGGATTGCGCCAAGATCAACGACCGGCTGATCTACGCCCGCATGACGGGCTGGGGCCAGG
>NZ_JADDIL010000381.1:0-586 GCF_020826795.1 Microtetraspora sp. AC03309
CCGGGAGCGTCAGCGCCAGCTGTTCGACGACTACGAGTCCCTTTTCGCCTCCCGCGAAAGCGCCTCGTACACGGCGTTCACCCGGATGATCCAAGATCCCGAGCAGCGGGCGGCGCTGGTGGCCGACATCGAGGCGGTGACCCGGGAATTGCCGCACCTCGATCCCGACCTGCGTGAGGTGATGACAGGTTTCTTCAGCCTGGTCTCTGCGCAGACCGCCGAGGTGGGCCGCACCCGGCAGCGCTGCGCGCGACGGATCAAGCGATTCGTCGCCTCCGGAACCCTGGAGCACAGCCGCGGCGTTACCCGCCAGCTCAACGATGCCCTGACCAGTGCCCATGACTTGCTCAGCATCTCGTTGGCCGACAGTCGCATCGGCATCGAGGTGCCGCTGGTCCGTACCGACTTCAATTCGATCGGCGCCGTGGCCTTCAAGATTCGTGACGCGATCCCGCCGTCACAGGCCGAGACCTCTCACGGCGAGGTGAACCTGTCGGCGTTCTCGGCCTTGGCGTCCCAGGTGGACGCCGCCGAGCTGGCCGATCTGGTCAACGGTGCGGTCGCCGCCGGTCCACTGGCACTGTCC
>NZ_JADDIL010000382.1:0-585 GCF_020826795.1 Microtetraspora sp. AC03309
GTTCGGCGGTACGGATCTGCACCGGCATCGTCAGCACGGTGCCGAGGACGGTGTGTTGCGAGGGCCCAGAATCGGGAGCGCTGTGACTCACGCCATAAATCTAGAACCTCGAGTAGACAGGTTGCAAGAAAGTGTCTACTCGGGTCAGTGATCCGCCGCGAGAGCCGCAAGGTCACGGATCTGCTCGACGGAACGGGCTCCGACCACCATCATGGTGACGCCCGCGGCCTCCCAGGCCTTGATCTGCTCCTTGACGTAGTCGAGGTTGCCGACGATCGCCGAGTCATCGACCAATTCATCGGGAATGACCTTGGCAGCCTCGTCTTTACGGTCACTGCGGAACAGTTTGGTGACGTCGTCGACGACTTCCGCGTATCCCATCCGGCGGTAGACCTCGGCATGGAAGTTGGTGTCCTCGGAGCCCATGCCGCCCATGTACAGCGCCAGGTGCGGCTTCATGAGCTCCATGATCGCCGGCCGGTCATCGGTGACCACCACCTGTGCGGTGGCACAGATCTCGAAGGTCTCGCGGGTGCGCCGCGCGCCGGGTCGGGCGAACCCCTCGTCCAGCCACTCGTTGTACAT
>NZ_JADDIL010000383.1:0-585 GCF_020826795.1 Microtetraspora sp. AC03309
GGGGGATATCAAGACGGGTCCGATTCAGGTGCGGCGTATGGCCACGGCTATCTGACAGCGAACCGAGAGTCAGTCCAGGCTTCCAGAGCGGAGCGGTTCTCGCCCGCCGCGCAGATCCTGATCAGCGCACTGCTGCTGGTGCCCACGTTGATCCAACGCGCGATTTTCATCGGTGTGCCGAACATGACGGGTCAGGTACTCGATTGGCCGCCGTTGTTGCGCACCGTCTGGTTTACCAGCGGCGTCGCAGTACTCGGCGTGTACTTCATCGCGGTTGTCGCGTTCTGGTCCCGATCTCCGGAACGCCGCCGGACGGCCGCCTTGATCGCGGGCATCACGGTGTTGATCGATGTCGTTTCGTACGTCGGCTTCGCGCTGATCATCGGCTCCAGATACAACCTGAACTTGGATCTCGACCTGGTTGTCATGCTGTCCCGGAGTGTGGCCGTGGTGACCGTCGTCGGGTATGCCCTGGCATGGGGTGTGGCGCGGCGCCGGGGCACGGCGTGGGCGTGGGGACTCATTCCCTCCGTCATCATTGCCGGTCTCGTCGAGTGGGCCATGGCGTCGTTGCCGTCCGACGCC
>NZ_JADDIL010000384.1:0-583 GCF_020826795.1 Microtetraspora sp. AC03309
CACGGCATCACCGCCGAACGTGAACTGCCGGTCATCAAGCGCATCGCGATCGGCTCGCTGCGCAACAAGATCCTGTTCATCCTGCCCGCGGCGTTGCTGCTCAGCCAGTTCGCGCCATGGTTGCTGACGCCGATCCTGATGCTGGGTGCCACCTACCTCTGTTTCGAGGGCGCCGAGAAAGTCTGGGCGCGGTTCACCGGCCACGGCGGACACGGCGGTGGCGAGCACGGCGAGCTGACCGCGGCCGTCGGCGGGGACGCCGAGAAATACATGGTCACCGGCGCGATCCGCACAGACTTCATCTTGTCCGCCGAGATCATGGTGATCGCGCTCAACGAAGTGGCCAATCAGACCTTCTGGCCGCGACTGATCATCCTGGTGATCGTCGCACTGGTGATCACCGCCGCCGTGTACGGCGTGGTGGCCGGCATCGTCAAGATGGACGACATCGGCCTGCTGCTGGCCCAGCGCTCATCGCAGGTCGCCCAGAAGATCGGTCGCGGTCTGGTCGCCGGGATGCCCAAGCTGCTGGCGGCCTTGTCGACCATCGGCACCGTCGCGATGCTCTGGGTCGGTGGACACA
>NZ_JADDIL010000385.1:0-583 GCF_020826795.1 Microtetraspora sp. AC03309
GTACAGGGCGAACCCGCCGGCCACCCGCCAGGTCCCGGCATTGACCATCGACAGCTGCGTACCCACCACCGGGTCGGCAACCAGCCGGGCCACCAGCACCGAGGCCAGCACCATCACCACCGCGCACACCGACGAGAACGCCGCGCACACCACCGCTTTGGCCGTCAGCACCTGGGTGCGGTTCGGTGTGGCCAGCAACGTGGTGCGGATCAGCCCGCTGCGGTATTCGCCGGTCATCGTCATCGACGACAACACCATGAGGACCGGGACCCCGAACACCGCAACGCCCAATGCGGCCTTGGACGGGGACAGCGCGGTGTAGTGCTGCGCCGTCATGCCCTGGATGGCGGCTATGCCCAGGCTGACCACCGCGACGCCGACCGTCGACCACAACGGCGAGCGGGTGGTGGACAGTTTGATTCGCTCCGCGTCCAGCGCGGCCAGCGCGCTCACTTCTGAACCGCCCGGTAGTCGACCGCGTCATCGGTGAGTTTCAGATACGCCTCCTCCAGCGAGGCCTGACGCTGGCTCAACTCGTGCAGGGTGATCGCATTGCGGGCGGCCAGGTCGCCGATCACCTCGA
>NZ_JADDIL010000386.1:0-581 GCF_020826795.1 Microtetraspora sp. AC03309
CCTTTCGTCAGAGAGGTCATGGTGGCCCTCTTTTTCAGCACACGAGGAGTGTTCGCGGGCTAGTTGGAGTGCTTGGGCGGTCGGGCCCGCCGCGGCGGGCGCGAGGATGAGCGCGGCTGGCCCAGATCGCTCAGTCGGCGGGTGCATCGTTGGCCCTCTCCTGCTCGGATACACCTGGACCATCCGATGGTTGGGCGAGGTGCTTGTGGAAGAAGGCGAACGTCCGCTGCCAGGCGTCTTCAGCTTCGGGCTCCGAATAGGCAAAGCCGGCCAGCGTTTCGACGATGGTGAATGGCGCCGGGATGCCCGACCTGTTCATGAAGCTGTGCCCGACGTGCGGGTATTCCTTGATGTCGCGATCGACGGAGCCTTTGGCGAGGACGGAGTCTAACGCGCTCGCCGAACCCTGTTTCACGATGCGGTCTTTGGCGCCGTAACTGGCAACGACGGGGCATGAACGAACAAGCGCGTCAATGTTTTTGGGGGCAAGGCCGTAATGGGCGGCGGCCACGTCGAACAAGCCCTGTGGCGAGAGCTGCAGAACAAACCCGGCGCCCATGCAGAACCCCATGAGACCGATC
>NZ_JADDIL010000387.1:0-581 GCF_020826795.1 Microtetraspora sp. AC03309
ACAATCATGGCCGACAGGCTCGATATTTCGGCCGGAGGGAAACAACCGATGGTGACCACGGCGCGACAAGCTCCAGTGCTCATCGCCACTGCCTGGTCCCGGTCGCGTTCGCTCACGGTCGCGCTCGCCGCCAGGGTGGCCCAGCAGATCGATCAGACGGTGGGCTGGGCCCGTCTTCCCAAGGCGGTCGGACTGGCCGTCCTGATCGGGCTGCGGCATCAGCTGCGAACGTCGAATCTGTATGCCGCCGAACCTGCCCCGGTCCCGCCGGGTGGCCCCGTCGGGGTCGGCAACTATCTGGGCGCACGCACCCGCGATGGGTCCTACAACGATCTCGCCGACCCCCGTATGGGTGCCGTGGGTTGCCGGTTCGGCCGCAACGTGCCACCCGAACACTCCTACCCTGAAAGCCCCCAACGACTGCTCGACCCGAACCCGCGGCTGATCAGCCGCACCCTGCTGACCCGCGACAGTTTCCAACCGGCCACCACGCTGAACCTGCTGGCGGCGGCATGGATTCAGTTCGAGGTACACGACTGGTTCGCCCATGGCTCGGCCGCCACCCAACCCTGGGTGGTGGC
>NZ_JADDIL010000388.1:0-579 GCF_020826795.1 Microtetraspora sp. AC03309
ATGAACGACGACGGCACGCGCACCACCTACCGCGTCGCGAAGTTCAAGCGCTCCAACCAGGGCACCTGCTTCAACCAGAAGCCCATCGTCGTCGAGGGCGACCGCGTGGAAGTCGGTCAGGTCATCGCCGACGGTCCCTGCACCGACACCGGTGAGATGGCGCTCGGCAAGAACCTGCTGGTGGCGTTCATGCCGTGGGAGGGCCACAACTACGAGGACGCGATCATCCTGTCCCAGCGTCTGGTGCAGGACGACGTGCTCTCCTCGATCCACATCGAGGAGCACGAGGTCGACGCCCGTGACACCAAGCTCGGCCCCGAGGAGATCACCCGGGACATCCCGAACGTCTCCGAAGAGGTCCTCGCGGACCTCGACGAGCGCGGCATCATCCGCATCGGCGCCGAGGTCACGACCGGTGACATCCTGGTCGGCAAGGTCACCCCGAAGGGCGAGACCGAGCTGACGCCGGAGGAGCGGCTGCTGCGCGCGATCTTCGGTGAGAAGGCCCGCGAGGTGCGTGACACCTCGCTGAAGGTGCCGCACGGCGAGTCCGGCAAGGTCATCGGCGTCCGCGTGTTC
>NZ_JADDIL010000389.1:0-577 GCF_020826795.1 Microtetraspora sp. AC03309
GGTTGTACGGGCAACTCGACGTCGTGGTGGTCGGCCTGTTGGTGTACGCGGTGTTCGGGCTCACCGGCGACTACGTGGTCCGGGCCATCGAGAGGAGAGCCTTGTCGTGGCGGCGCGCGCTGGGAACCTGACCGACGAAGTTGCCGTCGTCCGACGACTGAGCCGATCATTCGGCGGCACAACGATTCTCGATGCAGTGGACCTCACCATCCGCAAGGGCGAGTTCGTGGCGCTGCTGGGACGCAGTGGCTCCGGGAAGAGCACGCTGTTGCGGGCACTGGCCGGGCTGGACCACGGCGTGGCCGGGGCGGGCGACCTGTTCGTTGCCCGAGATGTCTCGGTGGTGTTCCAGGATTCCCGCCTGCTGCCCTGGTCGCGGGTGCTGGACAACGTCGCGCTCGGCCTGTCGGGCCGCGACGTCAGGCAGCGGGCGGCCACCGTTCTCGCCGACGTCGGCCTGGCCGGGCGCGAGCAGGCCTGGCCGTACGAACTGTCCGGCGGCGAGCAACAACGGGTGGCGCTGGCACGCTCACTGGTGCGCAATCCTGCACTGCTGCTGGCCGACGAACCTTTCGGT
>NZ_JADDIL010000390.1:0-574 GCF_020826795.1 Microtetraspora sp. AC03309
CCACAGCTCCATCAGGTTGTTCTCCATAGGTGTGCCGGTGATCGCCAACTTGAACGGCACATCCAGCAGCCGGGCGGCCTGATGGGTCTTGCTGTGGTGATTCTTGACGAACTGTGCTTCGTCGAGAATCATTCCAGCCCAGGGAATTTGCGAGTACTCGGCGACATCCATGCGCAACAGCGTGTAGGAGGTGACGACGATATCGGCTGCAGCCACCTGATCGGCCAACCCCCCGGCTGCCTTGGCAACGGTGGATGTGACGACCACCGCGTTCAGATCGGGGGTGAACTTGGCACACTCGGCCGCCCAGTTACGCGCCACGCTGGTGGGCGCCACCACGAGAAACTTCCCAGCTCCGCCGCTCACCGCGCGAGCGATCAGCGCCAAGGTCTGCACAGTCTTCCCCAGACCCATGTCGTCAGCGAGGACGCCACCGATTCCTTTGTCCCACAGGAACGACAGCCAGTCCAATCCGTCCCGCTGATAATCACGCAGGTCCGCTTTCAATCCGGCGGGCGGTTCGACGGGCACCGGCGGACGTGCGGCGGCCAACCGCGCCAGATTGACCCGCCAC
>NZ_JADDIL010000391.1:0-574 GCF_020826795.1 Microtetraspora sp. AC03309
GGACCAGGACCGGGACCGGGACCGGGACCAGGACCGGGGTCTGGGTCGGGGTCTGGGTCGAGGCCGGGCGGACCCGCGTCAGGGTCGCTGTCGCCAGTCTCGCTGTTGCCAGGCTCGGGGGTGCAGACGTCGCCGCCGCTGTCGACGGGACTGCGGGGACTCGCCTCGAAACAAGAAGCGTCGCTACTCCCGAGGGGATCTTTGACGCTCACATTGGGGCCGAGGTCGCCGCCACCGGCGCCGCACGCGTCATACACACCGATGCGGTTGCCGTGACCGGCAGATTCGGAGGAGCTCGCTCCGGTGACGGTGTCGTCAACGTCGCCGTCCTTGTCTCCGTCCATCTCGCCGTTGACGTGCTGGACGTCGTGGAGGCCGCCGGAGCGCCGGGCGTTCTCGTCGTCCCCATCGGTGTCGGCGTTCTCGTCGCAGGTGCCGTAGAGGTCGGTTCTGTCGTTGAGGCCGCTGTCGTCGAGGCCGGTGACGTCGAAGGGATCGTCGGAGAGTTGGTCGTCGTAGTCATCCTCGTCACCCGCCCGTTTGCGGGCGGCGTTGTCGAACAGGACGGCGATGA
>NZ_JADDIL010000392.1:0-571 GCF_020826795.1 Microtetraspora sp. AC03309
CGATAACCAAGGAACGTGGCCGATCATGACCAAAAAAGGCCCAATATCTGGGTCCGAAGACCCAGAATCGGGCTTTTCGGGCGTCATATCGGATTATCAAGGGGCCGAACGGCCCGCTAGACACCCAGACTGCGACCGATGATCTCCTTCATGATCTCGGTGGTGCCGCCGTAGATCGTCTGCACTCGGGCGTCCAGGTAGGCCCGGGCCACCGGGTACTCACGCATGTAGCCGTAACCGCCGTGCAGCTGCAGGCAGCGGTCGATCAGCTCCACCTGCTTCTCAGTGGAGTACCACTTGGCCATCGCGGCCTGCTCGACGGTGAGCTTCTCGTCGAGATGCAACCGGATGAACTCGTCGACCATCATGCGCACCACGGTGGCCTCGGTCGCCAGTTCGGCCAGCAGGAACCGGCTGTTCTGGAAGCTGCCGATGGGCTTGCCGAACGCCTTGCGCTCCTTGGTGTACTGCACCGTCTGCTCCAGCACGGCCTCCATCGCGGCGGCGGCCATGATGGCGATCGAGATGCGCTCCTGCGGCAAGTTCTGCATCAGGTAGACGAATCCCTGAC
>NZ_JADDIL010000393.1:0-571 GCF_020826795.1 Microtetraspora sp. AC03309
CTCATGCAGAACGAGCACAGCCGGGTGGTCCAAGAGGTCGGAGAAGCGCTCGAGGGTGCGTGAGCGCGTTCAGCCGGCCAGGTTGGTCCGCAGTGCGGCCAGGTCCTCGGGCGATACCCCGGCCGCCTCGACGAATCCCGCCACCGAGCCGTAAGCCGCCTCGAGCTTGCGCCAGGCCGCGTCGAGGTATTCCTCGCGCACCCCGAGCACCTCGTCGGTCAGCCTGGCCTCGGCGTAGGTGATCATCTCCGGCGCCTCCTGGGACCGCGCCCGCACCGATTCCATGATGCGGTTCCGCAGAGCTGGGATGGCGTCGTTGCTCGCCAGGAAGTCGGCGATGATGCGGTCCCGGTCGACGCCGACGGTTTCCAGCACGGTGGCAACGGTGAACCCCGTCCGGTCCTTGCCCGCGAAGCAATGGGCGATCACCGGACGTTCCTGTGCCAGAAGCGAAATCACCTCACGCACAGCGCTGTGCGCACCCGGCAGCGTCGGGAACTCCTCGTACACCTCGGTCATGTACCGGCGGGCCGCAGCCGTGATGTCTTCGCCCTCGCCGGATTCGGACATC
>NZ_JADDIL010000394.1:0-570 GCF_020826795.1 Microtetraspora sp. AC03309
TGCAACGAGGAGGCGGTCGGCGTGACCGAGGGCCACGCCGAGTTCCGCGCCTTCGTCGAACGGTTCCTGCGCCGGTTCGGCACCAGCCAGTCCGCTACTTGAGCATGCTGCCCGCATCCACCGTGACCGGCAGACCGGTGATGTAGCGAGCCTCGTCGGAAGCCAGGAACAGCACCGCGTTGCTGATGTCGACGGGCTCGACCCATCCGACCGGAAGCACGTGCATCAACTGGGCGACAACGGCCATGTCGTCGGGACCCGGGTTCTCCAGATCGGGACGGAACAGCTTCATCGTGCCCTCGTTCATGAACATCGGTGTGTTGACATTGGTCGGGCACACCGCGTTGACCCGGATCGAGTGTTGACCCAACTCGACGGCGAAGCTGCGCATCAGTCCGATCACGCCGTGCTTGGCCGCGATGTAGTGACCGGTGTGCGGGTACGCCTTGAGCCCGCCGACCGAGCTGGTCAGAACGATCGACCCGCCCCGGCCGCCGGAAAGAATATGGGGCACTGCGGCTTTCACGGTCTTCCAGACGCCGGAAAGATTGACGCCGATCATGTCGTCCC
>NZ_JADDIL010000395.1:0-569 GCF_020826795.1 Microtetraspora sp. AC03309
AGACCGACCCGGTCGCCCATTTTCAGTGACATCGTGATGTCGCGCAGCGCTTCGATGACGACGACGTTGGACTCGTTGCGCCCGATGGCGCCGCCGGCCTTGCCGAGGAACGCCTTCTTCAGGGAACGCGTCTTGGCATCGAAAATGGGGAACTCGACCCATGCTTCGTGCGTCGATATGTACGGATCAGACAACGGGTGACCTACAGGTACTGGCCGGTGCCGGGGTGGGAGCCACCGCGCTGCCCGCCGGGAACCTGCAGTCCCGGCGGCAGGGCACCCTGGCGCATCTGTTCGAGCTGTGCACGGGCGGCCATCTGCTGAGCGAACAGTGCCGTCTGGATGCCGTGGAACAGCCCTTCGAGCCAGCCGACCAGCTGCGCCTGGGCGATCCGCAGTTCGGCGTCGGACGGCACGCTGTCCTCGGTGAAGGGCAGCGTCAGCCGCTCGAGTTCTTCACGCAGTTCGGGTGCGAGGCCGTCCTCGAGTTCGCTGATGCTGGTCCGGTGGATGTCGCGCAGCCGGTTGCGGCTGGCGTCGTCGAGCGGAGCCGCGCGCACCTCTTCGAGC
>NZ_JADDIL010000396.1:0-565 GCF_020826795.1 Microtetraspora sp. AC03309
TGGATTATCTTCTGCAGACCAACAATATCGCCGTGCCGTTGCACTGGGGCCCGCTCACCTACCGACGGGCTGAAGAACTTGTTCGACGCCAGAACGCGTCTGGATTCAGCCTACCTCCGAAGGCGCTGATCGAATTCATGGCGCAGAGTGTCAGCACCGACCAGATATGCCTGTTGAAGCATGTGCCCGAGGTATTCCACGGAGATGTGGTCGCCTTCTCCGCACTGCGGCGGGTGAGCCACGGAAACGCCGGTACCCGCTCACGCTCGGGATGGAGCAGGTTCCGGAGTCGGGTGGCCATCAGGTCCTGCCTGAAGAGTTGGGGACCATTCGTCGACGGTGATATCGAGGTGACCACTGTCGACTGCACGCACTTCCAGATGTTCAATGCCGAGTCGCTGAGTGAGTATGGCCGGCACCTTTCGACTTCACTGGATTGCTGACACAGCCGGTCCAACTCTCGCGTCGACCCAGGAGGGGTGATGAGGAACATTTTCAGAATGCTGTTCACGGGCACGCTGGGGCTGGTGTCCTACGCATTGTTCGTGTTTGTGCCGGCCGGCAC
>NZ_JADDIL010000397.1:0-565 GCF_020826795.1 Microtetraspora sp. AC03309
GGCCTACACGCTGGCGTTCACGCTGTCCGTGCTGTCCACGTTCTTCCAGTCGTCCACTCTGTCGGCCGCGACGCATTCCTTCGCGGTGGATCGGGCCGGCTTCGCCCGATTCGTCACGCGCACCGTCGAGTCGATGATGTTCCTGGGTGCGCCGATCGCGGTGGTGGGTATCGTGGTGGCACAGCCGATGGTCCAACTGGTGGGTTCGTCGGAGTTCGGCGCGCACGGCGGCCTGACGCTGGCCCTGCTACTTGTCGCCGTCGCCCTGACGTTTCTCAATGCGGCGATCAGTCAGGCCTTGTTCGCCGCACACGACCAGGTGTTCCTGTTCCGGCTGAATCTCGTCAACCTGGTGGGCAACGTGGTGCTCAACATCGTGCTCACCCCGCAGCACGGTGCGGTGGGGGCCGGCATCGCGCTGATCGTGGCGGAGCTGGCTGGTTTGGCCGTGGCCACCTGGCGGTTGGGCCGGGTCGCGCCGTACCGGACCCCTTGGCTGTTTGCGCTGAGGCTGGCGATACCGCTGAGTGCCGCTGCGGCCACGGCGGTTTGGCTCTCGCATGCG
>NZ_JADDIL010000398.1:0-565 GCF_020826795.1 Microtetraspora sp. AC03309
AGGTGGCACCTTTGTTCGGTACCGACCGACTCCGCGACCTGGCGGTGACGGCAGACGTGCAGGTCAACGCGATCACTCCGGGATCCGGGGACGGGGTTGCGACCGATCTGGCCCGCGGCACCGGCGGCCGGTGGTTTTCCGATGCCGCCGATGTGGATGCGCACCTGACCGAGATCCGGGACCACCCGCCGAGGGCCGGGTCGACCGGCGAGTCCGCGGATGTTCGATCCGCCGAAACGCCCGGGATCCCGGTGTTGGTCGCCTTGCTGGCGATGGCGGTGTTGTGGTGGTGGCCGGCGGTGATGCGGCGATGAGGTTTGAACCGCTCCTGCCGCCGCTGCTGATCGCGGTGCTGGCGGTGGTGCTGCTCGCGGCTCGTGCCATCACCTTCGGAAAGGTCCGCGCCGAGAGTGACGGTTGGGCGGCGGTGTCGCGTTGGTCGGCACTGACCACGGCCGGGTTGCTACTGCTCGTGGCCGCGCTCGGCCCCGTCGCGGGTCGAACCCACGACACCGTGCCCCGGCCGGCCGGCGAGACCGAACCCAACATCTTTGTGCTGCTGGAC
>NZ_JADDIL010000399.1:0-564 GCF_020826795.1 Microtetraspora sp. AC03309
ATCGAGACGGGCGCGTCTTTGCGCAGCGTGTCACCCAGCGCGTTGAGCGCGTAGCGCCCGTCACGGGTGCGGCGGAAGATCCCCTCGCTGACCAGGGCGCGCATCAGCCGGTCCAGGGCGTCGGGGTCGGCCTCGACCCGTCTGGCCAGTTCCTCGGGATGCAGTGGGCCGGCGACCAGCGCGTCGGCCACGCCGAGCTGCGCGGCGACGGTGATGCCCTGGGCCACCCAGGCACCGAGAATCATCTCCAGCATCGCCGCGGGAGCCGGTACTGCGCGTTGATGAAGGCGACGCAGGTGATGGCGGACGCGTTCGATCGCGCGAACCAATCCGGCGGGTGGCACTTTGGCGGGAGTCACCGGATGACTGTAGGGCAGGTGGGCCGAGGTGCTGATGTCTTTCGAGATGGTGGGGTTGTTGCGGGTGGACGAGGCGCTCGCCGGCCGGGCGCCTTCCCGCCCGTGCAATTCTCGATGGTGTGCAGATCACGCAGACCAGCACGGCTGACATCCCGGAGCTGTATCGGTGGCTTGCTCCGGTAACCGGGCCCATCGACGACACGGC
>NZ_JADDIL010000400.1:0-562 GCF_020826795.1 Microtetraspora sp. AC03309
AGGCAACAGCGTGCGTGGGGTGGAGGTGTGCCGCAACTTGTCCTCGCAGCTGGGTTTGCACTTCCTCAGCGTCACCCGCGAATCGTCGTCCACGTTGCGGGCGGTGTTCGCGGCAGGAAATCCGGCGTAGCCGCTGGCGTGGTAGATGACTTCGGCGATCTCGTCCTCGGTGAGGCCGTTGCGGAGGCCGATCCTGACGTGCGACTCGAACTCATCTGTGGCCCGCAGCGCGATCAAGATGCCCATGGTGACCAGGCTGCGATCACGGCGACTCAGGCCCTCACGGCTCCACAGTCGGCCGAAGACGTTGTCGACGCCGATGCCCATCAGCTCGTCACCGAATGACCCGTCGGGTTCGACAACATTCGACGGCAGGTGCGGCACCATCTCCTGAAGGACCCGCAGACCTTGTTCACGTACGTCAGTCATGCCTGTCAGCTTGGCACGCGCTCGCTACGGTTCGGGCCAGCCAGGGTCGGGTGGCAGCGCTGGCAGCGGATGGGGCTGGACAAAATACTCGTCTGGGGCATCTGGTGGTGTACCCGGAGCCAGCGTGTTGCCG
>NZ_JADDIL010000401.1:0-555 GCF_020826795.1 Microtetraspora sp. AC03309
GAACGGGATGGTGACCGATGACGGTAAACCCCGGTCCGACAAGGTGACCCGATCGCAGTATCTCGAGGACACGGTGTTCTGGATGCAGCGCGCGAAGGCCGACGGCATCCCGATCATCGGCTACAACTACTGGTCGTTGGTCGACAACTACGAATGGGGAAGCTATCGGCCACGTTTCGGTCTGTACACCGTCGACGCACTGAACGACCCCGAACTCAAGCGCATACCTACCGATGCGGTGGCGACCTACACCCAGATCACCCGCGACGGAGGCACCGTCAATGGATACCGGCCGGCCCTCCCCGCCGCGCACTGCTCGACCACGGTCGGCAAGGACAGCTGCGAACCGTTGGATCCGGACGGGCCGCTCGCCGAGCTGAAGTGACGCCGGATACGAGGCGTCACATGACGAAACAACCAGTGGGTGCCTGGATGCTCACGCACTCAAGCCGAACCGGCGCTCACGCACTCAAGCCGAACCGGCGCTCACGCACTCAAGCTGAACCGGCGCTCACGCACTCAAGCTGAACCGGCGCTCACGCGCCGCGGCTCGCC
>NZ_JADDIL010000402.1:0-554 GCF_020826795.1 Microtetraspora sp. AC03309
GCAAGGGCTTTCCGTGGGGACTGTCCGGCTATGGGTACGGGTTGTTCGTCGAGGCTGACCCCGACGTCGGCACTGTCAGCCAGCATCCCGGCGGCTATCCGGGTTTCGGTTCGTACATGGGCTGGCACCAGGCCAGCGGGCTCGGCATCGTGGCCTTCGCCAATGGGACCTACGCTCCGGTCGCAGCGCCCGCACGGGCTGCACTCGATGCGCTGCTGCGCCGACGCGAAGCAGCCGCCGAGGTGCTTCCCACCGAGCATCTACGGTCAGCCATCGATTTGGTCGAGCGCGTCATCGCCGATCCGTCGATGTTGCAGGGGCCCGATTTCGCCGACAACGTGCTCCTCGACATCCCGTTGGCCGAGCGGGTCGCCGACATCACCGCCGCACGGCAGGCGATTGGTGAGTACAAGGGGCAGAACGAAGTCGAGGTTCGATCGCCCACTGAGGCGATCTACCGAATGATCGGCGCCCGTGGCGCGGTCGAAGTGACTCTCTCCCTGACACCGACAGATCCACCGCATATCCAGACGTTCGCGGTCGAGGTCAACGCC
>NZ_JADDIL010000403.1:0-549 GCF_020826795.1 Microtetraspora sp. AC03309
GTTTTTGTATGGTGATGAAGTGGAACAGAGCCCTGTTGGCGTCCGCAATCCTTGCCGCACTGAGTGTGTCCGCCTGTGAGGCAGTCCCGGAGGCGTCGCGAACCGGGGCCTGGGACCGCAACTTCTACTGGGGCACAGCCACCGCCGGATATCAGGTGGAAGGAGACGCGCCTGACAGCAACTGGCGCCAGTACGTGAGCAGGACCGCAGACAAGCCGGTGACGCCCGACTCGGATCCATTGGGGGCAGGTCCGGTCGACCCGTATCGGCAGGCCGTCGACTTCCGGCATCGCTATCACGAGGACATAGCCAACGCACATGCCATGGGTGTCAACACTTTTCGCCTGGGCATCGAGTGGGCGCGGGTGATGCCCGAACCGGGGAAGTGGGACAAACGTGAGCTCGCCTACTACGACGATGTGCTGGCGACGCTGCGCAAGAATGGCATGACGCCGATGATCACCCTGATGCACTGGGTGTATCCCGGATGGATCGCCGACCGGGGCGGATTCATGAACAACGTCGCGGCGTTCGAGGACTTCGCCAGGG
>NZ_JADDIL010000404.1:0-547 GCF_020826795.1 Microtetraspora sp. AC03309
GCAGCATCGACGTGCACGCACAGCCCGCGGCGGTCGCCGTGCGGGACAACGGCACCCGGCTGTACATCGCCGACTACGCCGGTCTGGTCAACGTCTTCGACGTGGCCGAGTCGCTGTACTCGCAGCTCGCCTCGGTGGACGCCGTCGAAATGCACCAGCTGCCCGCTCTGGCGCCGGCCGGCGCCTGATTCAGCGCCAACGGTAGCGGCTCCGGGGTCTCCCGGCCTTGCCGTATTCCGTAGCGCGAGTGACGGTTCCTTCATCGGCCAGGCGCTCCAGATACCGCCACGCCGTCACCCGCGACACCCCGACCCGCTTGGCTGCCTCCTCGGCCGTCAGGCCGTCGGGTTCGTCCCGCACGGCCGCGGCAATCCCCTCGGTGGTCTGCGGCGCCGCGCCCTTTGCCGAAGATCTGGCAGATTCGCTTGCGGCAACCCGTAATTCAGCCAGTGCTCGGTCCACCTCGGCCTGGCTGGCGGCATCGGTTCCGGACGGCAACGCCGAACGATAACGGCGGTAGCGTTCCAGGCGATCGCGGAACGCCGCG
>NZ_JADDIL010000405.1:0-544 GCF_020826795.1 Microtetraspora sp. AC03309
GTGCCGGGCGCACCGAGTTGAGGAAGACGTTGGCGTGCCGGTTGGCGATCTGCTGAGTGCGTTCGTTGATGCGACGCAATTGCTCGCGCGGCGACAGGCCATCGGCCGAGCGGACCGAAAGTCCCATCTCGTCGCGGCGTTTGAGTCCGGCCACCCGCACCATGTAGAACTCGTCGAGATTCGACGCGAAGATGGCCAGGAACTTCGCCCGCTCCAGTAGTGGCAGCGAGGTGTCGGCCGCCAAGGCCAGCACCCGGGCGTTGAAGTCGAGCCAACTCAACTCCCGGTTGAGGTACCGGTCCTCGGGCAGTGCGTTGTCCACAGCAGGCGAGGTGGCCGCCGGCGGCGCTTCCGGCGTCGACGACTCGTCGGGCCGCCCCGATACGACCGCCGCGGTGTCCCGTTGGGAGTTCTCCGATCGGATACCCGGCGCTGCTTCGGTGGCTTCGCTCATCTGTCCGATCATTCCCTATCGCGCGGGTCCTCGGCTACCTACTGACGTGCCTTCCGAGCGTGCGTGCGGTTGCGTTGCCGACGCCGAGGC
>NZ_JADDIL010000406.1:0-544 GCF_020826795.1 Microtetraspora sp. AC03309
CCTTGAGGACCGCCCCGACCCCGTCGCCCGTGCAGTACGGCCGGGCGCCGCTGACGCCTTCGAGCGCTCCGACGGCCGCGCTGCGTGCGCAGACCTTGGTGAGGAGACGCTGCTTGCCTTCCTTGGCGGCGTCGTCGGCACCGTTCGGGTCGGGCAGGACGTCGATGACGTCCTCGGGACCGAGGTTGCTGGCGGAGCTGGCCAGCATGTCGTAACCGTCCCCGGCCGCGCTCGGGCGGCTCTGGAAGTACGTCCTGATCGGAGCGCCGTCCTTGTCGGTGAAGGACTGCCCGACGAGGGCGCTGCCGACGTCCGCGCCGCCCTTCTGGACGAGGGAGCCGTTGGCCTTGCCGTTGAGCACGGCCTGGGCGACGCCGGTGACCGCGAGCGGGTAGGCGGCTCCTAGAACCACGGTCAGCACAAGCAGCGCTCGAACCGCGGCGAGGTGCTGGCGGATCCAGCCTGGCAGACGTTCCATCATGACATCCCCGGAAGGAACTGGATGAACAGGTCGATGAACTTGATCCCGATGAACGGCGCCACG
>NZ_JADDIL010000407.1:0-541 GCF_020826795.1 Microtetraspora sp. AC03309
GTAGTGCGCCGGTGGGCGAGTAGGTCAGCCCCTTGAGGGTCAACGCGCTGCGTTGCAGATAGGACCGCCAGGGATGGTCGGGGAAGTCGCCGATGTTGATCCACTGCCGCCACGACTCGCTGGTCTTCCACATCTTGTCCGAGGCCTCTTCGAAGGTCTGCGGGGCGGGATGTTTGGACCAACTGAGTGCGACGAACACGTTGTCGCCCTCGGTGAGCCGAGTGCGGGCGCGGGCCTCGCGGCCCTCGATGCCGATCCGCAGGTTGGTGGTGAGGCGCAGGGTGGGGTGCGAGTCGGGGTTGCGGCTGGCGCGTGCGATGGCTTCACCGTAGGCGGGCCCTGAGTACTCCCACGACGCGCTGACGCGGTGGTAGTCGAATGCCGGTTCGCAGTTCATCACCAGCTCGACGGTGCCGCTGACGCATCGGACGGTGCGCAGCAGGATGTGTTCGGCGTCCCAGTCCATGGGGGTGCGCCGGTGCGTGCGCGATCGGGTCTCGATATCGTGCCACGGACCCATGACCAGTGCGTCGCGCACGAT
>NZ_JADDIL010000408.1:0-539 GCF_020826795.1 Microtetraspora sp. AC03309
GGGGACATCGCGGCACAGGTAATGCAGGTCAGGGGATGGCAGCCCCATCCTGCGTAGCAAATGCTGCCGCGATGTCCCCAGCGTTCGTCGGGACGTTCAGCATCTTGCGGATGTTGGCGATGTGCGCCAGGGCAGTTTCACGCGATGCCGGTGGCGCAGTCGGTTCCGGGCGGGCTTCGGTGCGTGGCGGAGCTGCAGGCCGATTCTCGGCAGTCCGTGGGAGGGCAGACGTCTCCTTGCGGCCTGCCCACGGGCGGAACTCGCCAGCAAGTACGCGCTTCACCAAGGCGAAGAAGTAGGCCACGACATTGCGCACGGTGCCGCTCTGGCTGCGTGCCTGCAACTCATCGAGTACTTCCTGGCGATGCTGCGGCGGCAGCCGCCGCAAGGCGGCCTGCACGTCCTTTTGCTGATCTGCCTGGGCATTGCTCAGGCAAGGCGGCAAGCTCACCGACTGCGGTGCCGGATCGCCGTCGCCTTCGCGCGCGCGGTACGTACGTTCTTTTTTATACATAAACGTCTTATACGTACTGCCCCGC
>NZ_JADDIL010000409.1:0-539 GCF_020826795.1 Microtetraspora sp. AC03309
GTGTGCGCACCGCGTCGATGATGTAGGCCTCAGGCATTACTGGTCTCCTTTGACAGTGGCGTTCTCGGCGGTGATTCCACCGAGCACGATGGCGAGGTATTGCCGGCCGACCTCTTCGGCCGAAAGCGGCCCGCCCGGTTGGTACCAGCGGACCGAAACCCAGGTGGTGTCGCGGATGAACCGGTACACCAGGTCGACGTCGATGTCCTGACGGAACGAGCCGTCGGAGATGCCCTGCTGCAGGATGTCTATCCACATCTTGCGCTGTTCGCGGTTACGCTCGTCGACGAAGCCGAACTGCGGGATCGACGAGAGTCGCTTGGCCTCGTCCTGGTAGATGACAACTTGCGCATGCCGGTGCTCGATGGCCTCGAAGGACGCCATGAACAAGCCGGTCAACTGGCCCAGCGGGCTGGTTTCGCGGTCGAGGATCTCCTGGTACCGCGCGAACAGCCAGTCCAGGAAGTCCTTGAGCACCTCCTCGACCATCTGCTCTTTGGACTTGAAGTGGTGGTAGAGGCTGCCTGACAGAATTCCTG
>NZ_JADDIL010000410.1:0-538 GCF_020826795.1 Microtetraspora sp. AC03309
GACCAGGCACCGTCGATGATCGCCATGAAGCGCGTCGGCGAGGTGTTCCAGGAGTTCAAGTCCAACAGCTCGGTCATGGTCGTGCTCGAGGGCGACGAGCCGCTGGACATCAAGGCGCACGACTACTACGACGAGGTTGTCGACAAGCTCGAAGCCGACAAGGCGCACGTCGAGCACGTTCAAGATTTCTGGGGCGACCCGCTGACCGCCTCAGGCGCCCAGAGCGCCGACGGCAAGTCCTCCTACGTGCAGGTCTACACCGCCGGTAACCAGGGCGAGGCACTGGCCAACGAATCGGTCGAGGCCGTCCAGAAGATCGTCGAGAGCGTCACCCCGCCGCCTGGGGTCAAGGCGTATGTGACGGGTCCGGCCGCGTTGGCCGCCGACCAGCACATCGCAGGTGACCGCAGTATGAAGCTGATCGAGGCACTGACCTTCACGGTCATCATCATCATGCTGCTTCTGGTCTACCGTTCCATCGTCACGGTGATCCTCACGCTGGTGATGGTGGTGCTGTCGCTTTCCGCGGCACGCGGCG
>NZ_JADDIL010000411.1:0-538 GCF_020826795.1 Microtetraspora sp. AC03309
GCCGTACATCAGGCCGCCCTGGGTCCACAGCTTGTTCAGGCCGCGGTCCAGCTTCAGGGGGCTGTCCTTGCCCATGGCGCGGTCGTAGCTTTCGCCGTAGTTGCCGACCTGCTTGATGATGTTGTAGGCCCACTTGTCGTCCAGGCCCAGGTTCTTGCCCATGCCGGGCGTCACGCCCAGGATGCGCTGCACGTTGGGGTTGGTGCTCTTGAGCATCTCGTCGACGTTCTTGGAGGTGATGCCGTATTCCTCGGCTTCCAGCATCGCGTTCAGCGACCAGCGGACCACGTTGAACCATTGCTCGTCGCCCTGGCGCACCATGGGGCCCAGCGGCTCCTTGGAGAAGTCTTCCGGCAGGATGATGTACTTGTCCGGATTCTCCAGCGTGGTGCGGGTCGAGGCCAGCTGCGACTTGTCGGTCGTGAAGGCATCGCAACGGCCGGCCGAGAAGGCGCGGATGATTTCGTCGTACTTGTCGATCACGACCGGCTTGAATTCGATCTTCTGGCCACGGAACCAGTCGGCCAGGTTCAGCTCG
>NZ_JADDIL010000412.1:0-533 GCF_020826795.1 Microtetraspora sp. AC03309
TAGGTGGCCGGCATCGGGCGGTCGCTGACGCCGTAACGGCGGTACCACGTCTTGGACTCCAGGTAGATCTGTTCCTTCTCGGCGTCACTGAGGCGCTTGACGAAGGTGTCGGCGAAGTAGAGGACCTGCTCGACGAAGGTCGCGTGGGCCCAGAAGTAGGTGTCGGGATCCAGCGCGTGATAGCGCCCCACCGGCTCGCCGTCGGGGCCCGGCATGTCGCCCTTTACGTGGTGGTGGAAGTCGCGCACCTGGGTGCCGGCGTTGTCCTCCTCGGTGCCGTACACGGTGCGGAAGATCGGGGGGATGGTGCGTTTGAGCCGCTCCGCGGTGTCGGAGAAGAACGTCGAATGATCGAGTACGCCCTGGCCGAGCTCGGCCAGCATGTTCTGCAGCGGTAGCGGAAGGGTCTGGTGGCCACCGGGATTCGGTTGCCAGGCATCGGTCCACTCCGATTTGAGCTGGCGGGCCGGCTTACCGGTCCGCCCGGTCGAGCGCACCGTGTCGCGCGAGGTCGCCTCCAACATCTTCTGCAC
>NZ_JADDIL010000413.1:0-528 GCF_020826795.1 Microtetraspora sp. AC03309
TCTCGGTATGAGGTGAACGTGCAGATGGTCGATGGTCTGTCCTGCAGCCGGACCTTCGTTGAATCCGACATTGAATCCGGCAGGGTCGTGCAGCTCGACGATCTTGGCGCGCACGACGTCAATCAGCTCGAAGATGTCGGTGCGCTCGCCTGGCGTAGCTTCCCACCAGTTTGTGATGAGCCGGCGCGACACGATCAGCGCGTGGCCGGGCGATACGGGGTAACCGTCCCAAACCGCGAAGGCCGACCGGTTGGCCGCGATCCACTCCGCTTGCGGGATGTCGAAGAAGGGCGACTCAGATTCCACCGACGCTCCTTAGCCCTTGTACTTTTCGTGGACCCGCGCTACCTGCGCCTGAAAAAATTCGAGCTTCTCGACTCCCGGCCGCAGCAGACCCAGCTTTCGAGCGAAGCGGTAGAAACCCTCCCCTGGGTCGCCCGTGGTCTTCTGAACTACCAGCGCCGACAGCATCGTGGCCGAATCGTCGAGGGTTCCATCTGTGACTTCACCAAGCAGCGCTCCTACCGC
>NZ_JADDIL010000414.1:0-528 GCF_020826795.1 Microtetraspora sp. AC03309
CTACACCGGGACCATCACCTGCCGATACAACCGCGGCACACCGCTGGGGCCGCTACGCGCCGAGGCCTACATCGACCGGACCGAAGGCGTCAAAACCTTTGCCCGGGGCCACATCAGCGACGGTGACGGCATCACCGTCGAGGCCGAAGGTGTCTTCATCACTCCGGCCTGGGCACGGGACGCCGGATGAAGTTCTACGTCAGCCTGGCCTTCATGGATACCCGGGAGGCCGTGGAAGTGGCCAGGGCCGCAGACGACCTCGGCTACGACGGAATGGGCATCCCGGACCATGTGGTGAACCTGGAAACACTGTCCACGCCGTATCCGTACACCAAGGACGGAAAGCGGCGCTGGGAGGCGTTCACCGACTGGCCGGACCCATGGGTGATGATCGGCGCGCTCGCGCTGGTGACCAGCCGGTGCATGTTCGTCACCACCGTCTACCTGCCCGCCATGCGTGATCCGTACTCGGCGGCGAAAGCCATTGCTACCGCGGCCTATCTGGCCGATGGGCGGCTGGAGCTGGGC
>NZ_JADDIL010000415.1:0-526 GCF_020826795.1 Microtetraspora sp. AC03309
GAGGTCATCAAGGGCTCCGACGGCGCCTTTGGCGGCCGTGGCGGCGCCGGCGGCAGCATCAACCTGATCAGCAAGACGGCCAAGGCCGAGAACTTCACCGCGGCCAGCCTGGGCATCGGCACCGACAACTACTATCGCGGCACGATCGACAGCAACTGGCTGCTGGGCGAGAAGACCGCCTTCCGCCTGAACGCCATGTACCATGACGCCGATGTGGCCGGCCGCGACATGGTCAACAACAGCCGCTGGGGCGTGGCGCCCACCATCACCTTCGGCGTCAACACGCCGACCCGCGTGACGCTGAGCTACTACCACATGCAGTCGGACGACCTGCCCGACAGCGGCATCCCGTACGCCTACCCGAGCACCAAGGTGCAGCGCAACGGCAGCTACATGGGCGTCACGGAAACCGGCCCGGCCAGCGTCAACCGCAACAACTTCTACGGCCTGTCCAGCGACTACCGTAAGACCACGTCCGACATGGGCACGATCGGCATCGAGCACGATTTCTCGAACCGCCTGACCC
>NZ_JADDIL010000416.1:0-525 GCF_020826795.1 Microtetraspora sp. AC03309
GATCTGATGGGACTCCCGCGCCGTGCGGCGCACCCTGGCGTACAGATCCAGCTCGTACAGCTCGTCGCGGGACAGCCCGAGGTTGAGACGAGTGGTGACGTAGACCGCCCGTCGCCAGCCGCGTCGAGGCTGCATCTTGACCGACGAGCGCACGCCAACGCGGGAGAGGTTGTCGATGGCGCGCGGCTCCCCGGGCACGGCCGCCGGGATCGGTTGCTCGAGGATCCAGCTCCCGGCCGAGGACGACCCGCTGATCGGGCGGCCCGGGACCGGCGGGAGCTTGGTGGTGATCTCCGCTTCGCGCGGAGCGGCGAAATTCGAGGTCAGAACGATCGGAGGAGTCGAGACCCTGGCCTCTCCGTGCCGGGACCGTCCGTTGGGCAGCGCCGCAACCGGCCCGCCCAGCAGCGCGTCAAGCCCGCCGTATGCCAGAGGGTCCCTGGCGTGTTTGGCGTCTCCGGAGTACATGAGCCGGTCGTCGTCGGCCGACATAGTTACCTCTCAATCGCTCATTCGCTCCCGACC
>NZ_JADDIL010000417.1:0-524 GCF_020826795.1 Microtetraspora sp. AC03309
GTCGAGGAGTCGAGTACTCGCTGGATGTCGTCCTCGGCGTGCTCCCAGTCGATGCTCGTCAGGTTCGTCGCGCCCTGCCGCGCCGTCTCCATGAACATGTCACGCCGATGTTGTTCCTGCCAGACCCCGTAGTAGCCATAGCCCAGCCAACCGGTCAACGCCACGAGCGCGGCGACGACAACGCCACCGACAATCGCGGCGACCGACGAGCCCGGCAAGCGCCGCCGCTCGGGGGCTGAGTCCGCGGCCTGAGCTGGCTCGTCCGCACCGGGCGCGCCGGTCTCATCGGCCGCGTCGGTGTCATCCTCACCAGCCGCTTCGGTCGGTTCGACGGCATCAGGTTCTGGGGCGGACTGGCTCGACTGCTCGGCCTCGGTCGGCTCGACCGACTCGGCGTCGGCGCTGTCGTCTGCCATACATCTGCTCCTCGGTGGCACTGCGATGTCGCGTGGAATGACACGCGTGCGGTCCAACGTACGTGGCACCCGTCACATCGTCATCAGCCGGTACCGGCAGTCCCGCAC
>NZ_JADDIL010000418.1:0-524 GCF_020826795.1 Microtetraspora sp. AC03309
GCATCTGCCTGGGTTGCCGGCTCTACCCGCTCGTGGCGCGGCTCCGTCGCGTCCCCAATCCCGCATGACACTCGCCTGACAACTCAAATCTGAAGCAACCGAAAGGAATTCGTACATGGCACGTTCCGACGTCCTGGTCTCGACCGAGTGGGCCGGCAACAATCTCGACACCCCCGGCGTGGTGTTCGTCGAGGTCGACGAGAACACCAGCGCCTACGACGACGAGGGGCACATCCCCGGCGCCGTCAAACTGGACTGGAAAGACGATCTGCAGGATGCCGTCAAGCGTGACTTCGTCGACCAGCAGCAGTTCTCGAAGCTGTTGAGTGACAAGGGCATCAGCAACGACGACACCGTGATCCTGTACGGCGGCAACAACAACTGGTTCGCGGCCTATGCCTACTGGTACTTCAAGCTGTACGGCCACAACGACGTGAAGCTGCTCGACGGCGGCCGCAAGCGCTGGCAGCTCGACGGCCGCCCGCTGGTCACCGACGCCGTCAGCCGCCCGGCGACGTCGTACT
>NZ_JADDIL010000419.1:0-524 GCF_020826795.1 Microtetraspora sp. AC03309
CCGCCGGTGATCCGCGAGTCCGGCGGGGACAGGTCGGCGGTGACCGGCGGTACGAAGGTGCTCTCTGACCGGATCATCGTCCAGATCACCCAGAGGCCGGGGGAGAGCTTCATCGACCGGATGATCTCGCTGGTCGAGGGCGCCAGCCGGCAGAAGACGCCCAACGAGATCGCGCTGAACATCCTGCTGGCCGCGCTCACGATCATCTTCCTTGTCGCCACCGCGACCATGCAGCCCCTCGCGATCTACTCCAAGGCACAGAACCCCGGCGTGCCGGACTCGCTCGCCCTGACCGGCGACGGGGTCACCGGCGTCGTGCTGATCTCGTTGGTGGTGTGCCTGATCCCGACCACGATCGGCGCGCTGTTGTCCGCGATCGGCATCGCGGGCATGGATCGGCTGGTGCAGCGCAACGTGCTCGCGATGAGCGGCCGGGCGGTGGAGGCGGCGGGCGATGTCAGCACGCTGCTGCTGGACAAGACCGGCACGATCACCCTGGGCAACCGGCAGGCGTCGGAGTTCGT
>NZ_JADDIL010000420.1:0-523 GCF_020826795.1 Microtetraspora sp. AC03309
ATCTCTTCCTGCTCGGCCTTGCGGACGATGTTGACCAGCGGCACGCCGTCGGCCAGGCACGCCTTGACGAGCATCTGGCCGAGGTTCGAGGCCGCGGCGGTATGCACCAGAGCCGAATGTCCTTCGCGGCGCATGGTTTCCAACATACCCAGCGCCGTCAGCGGGTTGACGAAGGACGATGCGCCCTCTTTGGCGCTGGTCCCCTCGGGCAGCACCAGACACGCCTCGGCCTTGACCACCCGGTACTGCGCGTACATCGCTCCACCGGCGATCCCGACTGTCTTACCCAGTAGCGCTTGCGCCTGCGCCGACTCCCCCGCCGCCACCACCGTGCCCGCGCCTTCGTTACCCACCGGAAGCGAGATGCCGACGCGTGCCGCCATCCCGGCCAGTGCCCCGTCGCGCAGTGGCGCGGTGACGACAGGCCGGTCCGAAGTGCCCGCGACCGTGGCCGCCGACATGCCGGCGGCGCTGGGAATCAGCAGACCCAGATCCGACGGGTTGATCGGCGAGGCCTCGACCC
>NZ_JADDIL010000421.1:0-522 GCF_020826795.1 Microtetraspora sp. AC03309
GTCCTGCGCGGGCTTTACGGGAGATCAGCTCACCGTTGGCCAGCGCGTAGTACGGGCTGTCGGTGCTGATCTGGATCCGGTAACTGGCTTTCGAGCTGGGATGGTCGTCGCACGGGAACCAAGAGGCCGCCCCGTTGGGTTGGCCGGCCACCAGGGCGCCGTTCGACAGTTCCTCGAAACCGACGTCACCCCAGTAGGTTTCGATCGGGCGCGGGGTTCCGCTGTAGCGGATGACGACGGTCATCGCGGCACCCGCGGGCAGGGCTGAGTCCAACGTGATGGACAGCTTCCCGCCCGAACATCGGTACTGGGCGGGCCGACGGCCGTTGACCGAAACCCGTGACACCGTAAGGGCGTCGGACAGGTCGAGGGTGAAGTTGCGTACCGCGGCCAAGGTCACCGCGGTGATGGTGGCGGTGCCGGCGAGCCGGTTGATCGCCACCTTGTATTCCAGGTCGAGTTCGTAGCGTGACACCCGGTATCCGAAGTTGCCGTTGGTGGGCAGATACGGATCGATGACCG
>NZ_JADDIL010000422.1:0-522 GCF_020826795.1 Microtetraspora sp. AC03309
GCTTCAGCCCCATCTACGCCGACCGGACCATCGAGTTGTGCCACGGCGCCGATCCGATCTGCAATCCGGCCGATCCCAACACCTGGAAGAACAACTGGCCCGACAACCTGGCCGGCGCCTACATCGACGGCGGAATGGTCAACCAGGCCGCGGATTTCGTCGCGGGACGCATCTGATCTGAGGTCGGCGACTCAAGGCACTATCGACCTGCGCCACCCCAGCTACATATCCCCTCGCGACGCTGTGACGAACGTGCAGCCTGCTGCGGCGGGACTGCGAAACCGCGACGAAAGCCTGCACGTTCGTCACAGCGTTTCCCGATGCACATCGTCCGGGGCCTGTGGACAGCCGCTCGCCCAACCACCCGAAATGTCGGTGTCTCCGCCGATGCTGGCCGGCATGGAAGAAGGATTTCTGGGCGCTTTTCCCGGCCGACAGCCCAGCCCGTTTCTGGGCAGCCAGGCTGTACGCGCGGGATTGTGTACCGCCCACGAGCTGCGGACCACGTGCCGGGCGGTATTC
>NZ_JADDIL010000423.1:0-521 GCF_020826795.1 Microtetraspora sp. AC03309
TTTTGTTACAACGTCCCGGAGCCAGTGACCGCCGCCGGCCGCAGTCGAGCGATGATCCCGTCGAGGTCGACGGCGAACATCTCGGGGCGAAACACATGCCCCCCGGGCACCTCATGCGCGTCGTAGGGAATGCCTGCGTGGTCGAGAAGCCCACGGAACTCTCGCTGACCGGAGAGCACCGCGATCTCGTTGGCGCTGTCGAACCAGTTGATCGGGTCCGGACTGGTGCCCGCCACGAGAAAAATCCGCTTGTTGCGATAGCTCTCGATCCGCTCGACCGGGTTGTCGGCACTCACCCTGGCCTGGTCCCACAGCGGAGCCCCGTAAACAGTTCCGCCGGCCAGATCAAGAACCGCGGACGTGATGTTTGCCCAGTGCACGACGAGGCCGAAATCGCGACGCAGGCTTGCCGGCCCCGAATGGGCGCTGACTGAGGCAAAGTGGCCGTAGTACTTGGCCGCGTACTTCAGCGCGCCGAAACCGCCCATGGAGAATCCACCGACCGCGCGGCCGTCGTATTC
>NZ_JADDIL010000424.1:0-521 GCF_020826795.1 Microtetraspora sp. AC03309
CGGTGACGCCCACCTGGCGTTGCCGGAAGGCTTCACCGTGCACCCGCGCGTCAAGCCGGTGCTGGAGAAGCGCCGCGAGATGGCCTACGAGGGCAAGATCGACTGGGCCTTCGCCGAGTTGCTGGCCCTGGGAACGCTGATCTCCGAGGGCAAACTGGTCCGCCTGTCAGGTCAGGACACCCAGCGCGGCACCTTCACCCAGCGCCACGCCGTCATCGTCGACCGCAAGACCGGCGAGGAGTTCACTCCCCTGCAGCTGCTGGCGACCAACACCGACGGCACCCCCACCGGCGGCAAGTTCCTGGTGTACAACTCGGCACTGTCCGAGTACGCCGCGGTCGGCTTCGAGTACGGCTACTCGGTGGGCAACCCGGACGCCATGGTGCTGTGGGAAGCCCAGTTCGGCGACTTCGTCAACGGCGCCCAGTCGATCATCGACGAGTTCATCTCCTCCGGTGAGGCCAAGTGGGGCCAGCTCTCCGACGTCGTACTGCTGCTGCCGCACGGCCACGAAGGTCAAG
>NZ_JADDIL010000425.1:0-521 GCF_020826795.1 Microtetraspora sp. AC03309
GTACCGGTCACCCCGTCGCTCCTTTCGCTGTTCAGCGGATGAATCGCTGGCAGCGCGATACTCCGCTGTCACCTGTCGAAGTCGGGTACCCCGCGGCGTTCGGGCTTCAAACCCGGTAGAAGGCAGTCCTGTCAGCTCGTTTGGCCGGAGCGGCGCCGTAAGGGTTCCCGCCCGGGTGGCTGCGGAGGCGGTGGCAGCAGCGGCTGGCGGGGAACCACGGCGACGGTGGTCGGCTCCTGGGTGGTGAGCACGATCTCCTCTCCGGCGTGACGGATGGCCAGAGTTCCGTCCGGCCCGTCGCGCAGGATGTAGGTTACATCGTGGTGGTTCGCTTCGACCGTGACCCGAAAATCCTTCCAGCGCAGCCGGAACCGCAGACACGATATGCCTTCGGGCAGATGCGGGTCGAGATACAGCATCCCCTCGTCATCGCGTAGCCCGCCGAAGCCGCCCACCAGTGCCGTCCACGCACCGGCCAGCGAAGCCATGTGAAGGCCGTCTCGGGTGTTGCGGTGCAGATC
>NZ_JADDIL010000426.1:0-520 GCF_020826795.1 Microtetraspora sp. AC03309
GTCGAGTTGCACCAACAGAGTCCGGGACTGGGCGTTCTGCGCATTCGGACGGTTCAGCCAGATCCTGGCGATGCGGCCGTCATCGAGCGTCTCGTATTCGACCTGACGGGTTGCGTCATCGGGACCGGCCATATCGGACCACCTCTTAGTCAGGGTAAGTAAGTTACGAACTGCACATTACGTGTATCACGTAACCGAGCTCACACCGGGATCACAGCTACTGCCCAGCCGCTTCCCAGGAGTGCAGCGCGCACACCTTCGCCGAATCATCGGTACCGATGTTTTGCCTCGTAACGAGTAGGATGGGCAGCGCACGACGACGTCATGGAACACCATGATCGACCCCCTTCGGCCGAGGGTACAGCAAACCTTTCAAGGCCCCGAAGCGAAAGCATGACCATGCCCAACTCCCCGTCTCGGACCCGTCGCTTCGCCGTCGCGGCAGGTGTCGCCGCAGCCATCACGGCGGCTCCCGCCCTCACGGTGCTGTCGACGCCCGCACAATCACTGGCCTCGTGCC
>NZ_JADDIL010000427.1:0-518 GCF_020826795.1 Microtetraspora sp. AC03309
ACGAGGCGCTGTTCGACACAACAACCCAGCGGCTGTGGCTGGCGTTGCTGGCGGCGTCGCTGGCGCTGTTCCCGTTCGTGGCCGACGCCTACTGGCTGTACCTGGCGTGCCTGGTGGCGATCAACGTGGCCAGCGCCACGGGGTTGAACATCCTGACCGGCTACACCGGGCTGGTGAGCCTGGGACAGGCCGCGTTCATGGGGCTGGGCGCGTATACGGTGGCGGTGATGGAACTGCGGCTGGGCACGCCGGTGTTGCTCAACCTGCTGGGCGCGGGCGTGGTGGCGATGCTGGGCGGGTTGCTGGTGGGGATTCCGTCGCTGCGGGTCAAGGGGCTGTACCTGGCGATCTCGACCATCGCGGCGTCTTTCATCGCGCACTTCGTGTTCGCGAATTGGGCCTTCACCGGTGGGACGGGCGGGCTGCAGGTGCCGCCGGCGCGGCTGCTGGGGATCGATCTGGACACGTCGTTCAAGATCTACTGGCTGATCGTGCCGTTGACGGCGCTGATGGTGCTG
>NZ_JADDIL010000428.1:0-517 GCF_020826795.1 Microtetraspora sp. AC03309
CTCGAAGCACACGTGCAGGCCCGCAAAGCCGTCGTGATGGCCGAAGTCGGCCTGTATGAGATTTCCGTCTCCGGCATGGAGAAAATGCCCGAGCCGGACAAGAATTCACCCGACGAAGTGCGGGCGGCGTTGCGACTCACCCGCCGCGCCGCTGAACGGGAATACGGTCTCGCCTATGACTTGAAGGTGCGGCTCCCGGCTGTGCGTGACGCCCTGTCGGCCGGTCTGCTCGATAAGGCGCGAGCGGTGGTGTTCTGCGACTGGCTGGAAGACGTCCCCCTCGAACTCGCCCGAGCGGTCGCGGCTCATCTGCTGCCCAAGGCGGGGAAGTGGACGACGAGTGAGCTGCGGGAGAAGATCAAGAAATTGTTGATCGCGGCCGATCCGACCTGGGCGCGCCGTAAGTATGAGCGGGCTGTTCATCAGCGGCGGGTGATCGGGGTGCGGCATGCCGACGGCTCGGCGAGCATCACCGGCCAGCAGTTGCCGGTGGATCAGGCGGCGGCCGCGATCGCCC
>NZ_JADDIL010000429.1:0-513 GCF_020826795.1 Microtetraspora sp. AC03309
CGGTGGTCTTGTGTACTTCGGTCGGGCCGTCGGCCAGGCCCATGACCGCGGCACCGGTGACCATGCCGAGGAACGGCATCTCGTTGGTGACCCCGAGTGCGCCGTGGACTTGCATTGCCCGCCAGGCGATGTCGTGCAGCACCGTGGGCATCGCGACCTTGACGGCGGCGATGTCCTTGCGCACCTTCTTGTAGTCGTTGTACTTGTCGATCTCCCATGCGGTATAGAGCACCATCAGGCGGAACTGCAGCAGCTGGGCGTACGAATCGGCGATGTAACCCTGGACGAACTGCTTGTCGGACAGCCGGCTGCCCTGGGTCTCGCGGCTCAGCGCGCGTTCGCACATCATGTCCAGTGCCTTCTGGGCCAGGCCGATGGTGCGCATCGCGTGGTGGATCCGGCCGCCGCCCAGCCGGGTCTGGGCGATCACGAAGGCCTGCCCCTCGCCGCCCAGCAGAGCCTCGGCCGGTACCCGGACGTTGTCGTAGTGGATCAGCGCATGGCTGCCGTGGT
>NZ_JADDIL010000430.1:0-513 GCF_020826795.1 Microtetraspora sp. AC03309
CGTAATCGCCTTGTCCCACACCGCGTGTGGCGTAGGCGCGGGCGAGTCGATTGGTGGCACGGTCGAGTTCGGCGCGGGTGAGCGTGAGGCCCTGGCAGGTCACCGCGGGCTGGTCGGGGTCAGCCTCCGCCAGTTGGGTGAGCTGGGCGGGGATCGTCAGGATGGCGTCGGTCATCTCAGTATCCGCCTTTGCGTTCGAAGATCCGGCGTGGGTTGTCCACCAGCATCGTGGTGATCTGCTCCTCGGTGACCCCGCGCTCACGCAAGGCGGGCAGCACGTCGTTGTGGATGTGTAGGTAGTGGCTGTTCGGAAGGGCCTGGGCAGTCAGCTGGTCCGGCAGCGCGTCGAAGTAGCACCAGGTGTCGTGCGAGAGCACCATCTTCTCGGCGTGGCCGCGCTCGCACATGGTGGCGACCGTGTCCACCCTGTCCTCGAACGGAAGGAAGACATCGACGCCGAAGCGGTCCATGCCGATATAGGAACCGTTGGCGATCAATTCTTCGAGGTAGCCG
>NZ_JADDIL010000431.1:0-512 GCF_020826795.1 Microtetraspora sp. AC03309
CTGTCGATGATGAGGTCGTAACCGGCACCGATACCAGACGTACTCAGTTGTGTCACATCGGCTTTGATGAATAGCACGGGCAATCCGGCGGCTTTGGCGCGGGCTTTCTTCAGCGGTTTGGCCACGTAGTCCACACCGGTCACCCGCCAACCGTGGCCGGCGAGGTACGCCGCGTTGTCCCCGGTGCCGCACCCGAGATCGAGTGCGGCACCCGGGCGCAGCCCGCCGCCTTCCACGAGGCCGGTCAGGCTGTGCGCCAACGGGTGGCCGTCCCAGGGTGTGAACCCCAGCCGGTACAGCCACCGGAACAATCGTTGGCGCGAGCTCATGGAGCTACAGTGCCCCCAGATCGGCAGACAGCCAATGCTCGGGCTTGAGATAGATGGTGACGCCCTCACCGTGCTCGCGGCGGGCGAACTCCAGATACGGCTCCACCTTCTCCGGCGGCAGATAGCGTTTCACCATTTCGACGAGCTGATCGTCGGTGGACGGTTCGATGCGGCTCACCGCAC
>NZ_JADDIL010000432.1:0-511 GCF_020826795.1 Microtetraspora sp. AC03309
GTCGGTACCCGAGTTCACCGCCCAGGCACTCAGCGACGTGACCGGCGAAAACAAGATCGAACCGCAAGGACCGCGGGACGTGGTGCTCTACGGGTTCGGCCGCATCGGCCGCCTCGTCGCACGTCTGCTCATCGAGAAGGCCGGCTCCGGCAACGGCCTGAACCTGCGCGCCGTCGTGATCCGCAGCAACGGGGAAGGTGACCTGGCCAAGCGGGCGTCGTTGCTGCGCCGCGACTCGGTGCACGGCCAGTTCAACGGCTCGATCAAGGTCGACACCGAGAACAACTGCCTGATCGCCAACGGCAACGTCATCAAGTTCATCCACAGCGACGACCCGTCGGCCGTCGATTACACGCAGTACGGCATCGACAACGCGATCCTGATCGACAACACCGGCAAGTGGCGCGACCGCGAAGGCCTGTCCAAGCACCTGCGCCCCGGCATCGCGAAGGTGCTGCTGACTGCGCCCGGCAAGGGCGATGTGCCCAACATCGTGCACGGGGTCAACCAC
>NZ_JADDIL010000433.1:0-511 GCF_020826795.1 Microtetraspora sp. AC03309
TTCGGGGCCAGCACCGACATCAGCCCGATCACGACGAAGCCGCCCAGCACCAGTGTCCAGCCCAGCGTCGCCGATCCGCCCTTGTGCGGCCGCGAGAACCACCAGCCCACGGCCATGCCCAGCACAAATTCGAGCACGATGTCCGACGTGTAGACCTTGAGGATCGGCGTGTCGTCGCCGACAACGAACCATCCCAGCATGCTCAGGCCGAGCAGCACCAGGGTCGTGATCGCGAAGCGCCAAGCCGTCGGCAGCACCAGCGTCAGGCCGAAGATGACGTAGTAGAGCATCTCGTAATTGAGCGTCCATCCCACCGTCAGCACCGGTTCGATCAGGCCCGCCGGATTCGGCACCATGACGAACAGATACGAGGCGATCACGTGGAACAGGCCGAAGCGGGTGGTCTGCAGCAGCTGCGGCGCGATCAGCATCACCGCCACCGCCACCGAGGTCAGCACCCAGTACAGCGGAATGATGCGCACCGCGCGGCGCCGGTAGAACTCCAGCACGC
>NZ_JADDIL010000434.1:0-510 GCF_020826795.1 Microtetraspora sp. AC03309
CGTGCGCTCCTGCGGGCAGGGTCGTCGTCGCATCGACGGCCGTCCCGTCGGGCAGAACCACTTCACCGGCAAGCACTTTCGCGCCGATCCCGAACCGCACCTGCAGCTCGTCGTACACGTTGCCACCCAGCAACCGCAAGCGGGCCGGGCCCAGGCCGTCCCGCACCGGCAACGGTGGGCGTTGTCTCAAGTCAGCGGCACGGGTTCGAGGATCTCGGCGCGCGCCTCGGGAGCGGCCTGGCGCAGTGCATCGGCGGACTCGTCGTCGGGCTGGGTCTGCGACAGCACCTCCGCCTCCACCCTGGCGATATAGGTGGCAACCTCACGGTCGACGTCCTCGGCGGTCCAGCCCAGCACCGGCGCAACGACTTCGGCCACCTCACGGGCGCAATCGACGCCGCGGTGCGGGTATTCGATGGCAATCCGCATCCGGCGGGCCAGGATGTCCTCCAGGTGCAGAGCCCCTTCGGCCGCTGCGGCGTAGTAGGCCTCGACCTTGAGATATACCGG
>NZ_JADDIL010000435.1:0-510 GCF_020826795.1 Microtetraspora sp. AC03309
GTAGGTGACCGGCAGCATGATCACCTCGACCGCGGTCTTGTAAACCCAGCCCAATGCGGTGTAGGTGACGAAATCGCCGAAGCTGCTGATGCCGATCGCACTCGCTGCGATCCCGCAGAAGACCAGGGTGTCGCCGAGTTGGCCGGCGAAGGTGGATCCGACCAGGCGGGCCCACAGGTGCTTCTCCTTGGTCCGTTCCTTGATGGCCACCACGACCCAGGCGTTGATGGTCTGTCCGACGATGAACCCCGCCAGGCCCGCCACGATCAGTTGGGTGTAGGCGCCGACGATGTTCTCGAAGTGCTCCTGGTTGGTGTAGAAGTCGGCCGCCGGCAAATAGACGGTAACCCAGAAAGCCAGCGCGGCAAGCGCATTCATCGAGAACCCGAGGAGAATCGCCCGGCGTGCGGCCTTGAAACCGTATACCTCGGAGAGCACGTCGCCGATCACGTAGGTGAGCGGGAAGACGATGAACCCACCGTCGGTGATGATTGACCAGTTACCGATGAT
>NZ_JADDIL010000436.1:0-509 GCF_020826795.1 Microtetraspora sp. AC03309
ACCCGGCTTCCCTCGACCCGCCCCCGGCGCGCCGCAACCCACGCCACCCTCGCCCTGGGCGACACCCGGCTCGCCCCGGGCGGGTTTTGGCCTGCTGCGGGCCGCGCCTGAGTCGCCCTGGATCGCGCTCGGCTCCTCCTGTTTGCCGGCCGACTTGTCCTGCGGCGCGGTGGGTTCACTACAGCAGAGGCCGCGCTGGTTCTGGACGGCGCCCGGCTCGCTCTGGGCCGTATTCGGCTTGCTCTGGTCTGCGCCAGGCGCGCGGGCCGTGGCGTTCCAGGTCGCGGTGTTCGGGGCCGGAGCGCGAAGGCCGGACGTGTCCCGGGTCCCAGCATCGGGAGCGGCTGTGTCATTGACCGCGGTGCCGCAGATTCCCGAATTGTGAGCTGCGGCGGCCTGATCCGCAGCGTCGTCTATCACGGTGCCCTGAACCACGGTGCCCTGAGCTGTGGCGCCCCGAGCTGCGGTGCCCTGAGCCGTGGCGTCCCTGGCCGTGGCGTTCTTGGCCG
>NZ_JADDIL010000437.1:0-508 GCF_020826795.1 Microtetraspora sp. AC03309
GCCCGGCCGTTGGGCGCGAACACCACCGACTTGTCGCGGCGGGTGGCGAAGTACCCCAGCGAATCGTTCTTGCCGTAGGCCTCCAAGAGCCCGCGGATCGCTGATTCGTCCTCGCCGGTCAGCGCGTTGGTGGCCCGTTGTGACTGGAACAGCACGATCGCGGCGGTCATCAACGCCAAAGCGCCGAACAGGCCGAAGATCGCGTTGAGGAAGGTGTGCGAGTAGCCCTCGAAAACCTCGGTCGGCACGGTGGCGAATCCGCTCACCCGGTTGACCGCGTAGAGCAAGCGCCATTCCGGGGCGAGGGTTCCGGGGAAGAGTTCCAGCAGCCCCCAGGCGGCCAGGATGCCGATCGCCATGCCCGCGACCAGTACGACGGCGGATTTGAGCAGCGCGCCGCGGCGCACCTTGGCCCAGAACTGGTTGCGGGCCAGGACCAGCGCGGCGATGGCGGCCACGTGGAACACCACGCCGATGACCTCGCCGACATCCTCGGACAGAGTGTCGC
>NZ_JADDIL010000438.1:0-507 GCF_020826795.1 Microtetraspora sp. AC03309
TCGCCGCCCTTGGCCGTGATGCGTCCGACCAGATCGTCGAGCAGCTCCTGACGCCGTGCCACTGCGACCACTGTCGCGCCCTTGGCGGCGAACTTCTCGGCCGCAGCCTCGCCGATACCCGAAGAGGCGCCGGTCAGCAGGATCCGCTTGCCGGCGACGTCGATGTCGTCACGGGCCTGCAGCCGCTCGGTCAGGGGCGGACGCATGCTGGTCAGCAACAACTGTTCGGACAGTCGGCGCAGCGGGCTCTTGCTCATGTGCCGAGTTTAGGAGGCCTAGCTTTCCGCGATGACTTGTGGGCCCGGCCCGGGTCGGTATCGCTATGACGATCATCGGCAAGCTTGACCAGCGCTTCAGTGAGGCGACCGAAGCGACGAGTTGGCAGGCCGCGGTAGCCGTCCTCGACGCCGCCGGGCTGTACTGGCTCACGACCGTCCGCGGCGACGGGCGGCCCCACGTCACACCGCTGGTCGGGGTTTGGACCGACAATGCGTTCGTGTTCTGCAC
>NZ_JADDIL010000439.1:0-507 GCF_020826795.1 Microtetraspora sp. AC03309
TGTGGAGTATGGTTACCTGCGCCTGTCCGTCGGCGCCTATAACAATCATGGGGACATCGATCGCATCCTGCGCGCCGCGCGCGGGTTCGCCGCTTGATTCCATTACCGATAACGCATTTGAGGAGCACTACATGACTGAAGCGAAGAAGCCCGATTGGCGGCTGGAAACCATCGCCGTGCACGGCGGCTACAAGCCGGACCCGACCACGCGCGCGGTGGCCGTGCCGATCTACCAGACCGTGGCCTATGCCTTTGACGACACCCAGCACGGCGCCGACCTGTTCGACCTGAAGGTGGCGGGCAACATCTACACCCGCATCATGAACCCCACCACCGACGTGCTGGAACAGCGCGTCGCGGCCCTGGAAGGCGGCATCGCCGCGCTGGCGCTGGCCTCGGGCCAGGCCGCGGTGACCTACGCGATCCTGACCATCGCCGAGGCGGGCGACAACATCGTCTCGTCCAGCACGCTGTACGGCGGCACCTACAACCTGTTCGCCCACACGC
>NZ_JADDIL010000440.1:0-506 GCF_020826795.1 Microtetraspora sp. AC03309
GGCCAAGGACGCGGGCGCGGTCGGGCTCATCGCCACCACCGACTGGAGCTTCAGCCACGGCCGCGACTGGGGTAGCCCGAAGATCCCGGAGCGAATGGATCTGCGCACGATGTTGCGGATGTCTCCGGAGGTGCTCACCAAGCCGCGCTGGCTCTGGAGCTTCGGCAAGCACCTGCGTCCGCCGGACCTGCGCGTGCCCAACCAGGGGCGGCGCGGCGAGCCGGGCCCGACGTTCTTCGAGGCCTACGGGCAGTGGATGGGTACCCCGCCTCCGACCTGGGAGGACATCGCCTGGCTGCGTGAGCAGTGGGGCGGTCCTTTCCTGCTCAAGGGCATGGTGCGCGTCGACGACGCCAAACGTGCCGTGGATGCGGGTGTTTCGGCCATCACGGTGTCCAACCACGGCGGCAACAACCTGGACGGCACTCCCGCGGCGATCCGTTGCCTGCCCGCCATCGCCGAGGCGGTGGGCGACCAGGTCGAGGTTTTGCTGGACGGCGGGATAC
>NZ_JADDIL010000441.1:0-506 GCF_020826795.1 Microtetraspora sp. AC03309
CAGTGGTTTTGAGCCCACAGAGCCTGAAATGTGACGTGACCACAGTATTTCTGCTGAGGAGTCACCGATGTCCACCATGAACGCCGCGAAACCGGCGATATCTTCCGTCAACGACCACCGCCGTGCGCAGTTCTGTGCGCAGTGGCTGTGGCCGGCTACCGCAGTGATCAGCGTCCGCGGCGAGCTGGATGCGTCCAATGCCGCTGAAATCATCGACTGCGGAATCCGGCACAGCAGGCCGAGCGGACAGCTCGTTCTGGACCTCGGTGCCGTCGAGTTCTTCGGCGTAGGCTGCTTCGCCTGCCTGCACACGCTCAACGTGCGATTTGCCGGCGACAATATCGACTGGGCGCTGATCCCGAGCACCGCGGTGTCCCGCGTCCTGGGCATCTGCGATCCCGCCTGCGCCTTGCCGGTCTCCCCTGACCTTCCCACTGCCCTGTCCACGCTGCGGGATCAGCCGCGACAGCTGCAATTGGTGAGCGTGGACCGCTAACCGGGAGTCG
>NZ_JADDIL010000442.1:0-506 GCF_020826795.1 Microtetraspora sp. AC03309
ATGTCATTGGTTCCGCAGCGACGGGGAGTGGCGGCGGTTCACCGACGATTGCGGGCAAGCTCGCTGAGCATGGCGTTGTAGGCGTCGAGTTCGTCGTCGTGGCCGCGGTCGCTGTGGCGGTCCTCGCGTGCTCCTGTCCGGCGGTCTTGGCGGGCCCACTGGGCCACCAGCGCGATCACCACGATGATCACCGGCAGCTCGCTCGAACCCCACGCGATGGCACCACCGAGGTGCTGATCATCCGAAATGCTCTGCACCCACGGGAGATTGACCGATCTGTAGAAGCTCTCGCCCAACGAGGACGTCATCGTCATCGTGGCGATGCCGAAGAAGGCATGGAAGGGCATCACGGCGAACAACAGCCCGAGGCGGCCGAGGAAGGGCAGGCGCCGTGGGCCGGGATCGATGCCGATGATTCCCCAGTAATACAGGTAGCCGGTGAGCAGGAAGAGCACGCTCATGAACTCGTGGCCCCAGTGATATCTGATCAGGGTGTCGAACATGGG
>NZ_JADDIL010000443.1:0-504 GCF_020826795.1 Microtetraspora sp. AC03309
CACGCGCACCAACTATGCAGGTCAGGGGCACTGCAGGTGAAGAACAGGGGTTGACATGGTGACGAAACCGTGCAACCACCCGCCCCGCCGGACACCCGAAACGGGCAGCCCCGCAAAGCCGTTGCGGGGCTGAGACGGCCCTCGCATTCCGTGCGCGGAAGCCACCTACTACTGTGCATAGTCGAAGTACGCCGACCCAGCTCAGGAGGCTTGAGTGAACCGCTTCGCAATGCGTGCCTCGGCCGGTCTGGCCGCATGTGGCCTGACCGCAGCCGTTCTCACCGGGTGCAGCGCCGGTCAGGTCTCCCAGACGGCGACCCAGGAGCCCGCAGTCAACGGCGTCAACGCCCAGGCCGGCGCGATCGCGCTGCGCAATGTGCACCTGCGGGCGCCGCAGCAGAAGGACTATGTCGAGCCCGGTTCCGAGGCCGAACTTCTGTTCGTCGCGGCCAACGGATCTGCCGAGAAGGCCAACAAGCTCATCTCGATCAAGTCCCCGGTCGG
>NZ_JADDIL010000444.1:0-504 GCF_020826795.1 Microtetraspora sp. AC03309
GTCCGGCAAGCCAAAACCATAATGGCGGAAACGGGAGGGCCGCCCCCCGGCCGAACGCCGGCCGCCATGGGGTGCCCACGTCCGGCCCGGCCCCATGGCGGGAACATCCAGGTCATCTCCGCCCCGGACGGCTGGCCGCTATGGGTGTCCGACGTCCGGCCCGGCCGCGAACACGACATGACCTGCGCCCGCCAGCACGGGATCATCACCACTCTCGCCACTTTCCGCCCCGATCTGCCGACCCTGGCCGACCTGGGTTACGAAGGCGCCGCCGACGTCGTACGCGTCCCCGTCAAGAAGAAGTCCGGCCAGCCCAAGCTCGGCCATGACCAGCACACCTACAACAAGCTGCTTCGAGGCCTGCGAGGAATCGGCGAGCGGGCGAACGCCCTGCTCACTGTCACCTTCAAGGCCCTACGCCGGGTAAGCCTCGACCCTTGGCGCATCGGGAAAATTGTTCAGGCCGCACTCGTCCTGCTCAACCACGAGCACAACTGGACCATG
>NZ_JADDIL010000445.1:0-502 GCF_020826795.1 Microtetraspora sp. AC03309
ATCGAATGCCGTTCGCCGAGGAGCGCAATGACCTACCCGTCGGGATCGAACACCCCCTGGCCTGGGCATCAGCCCCAGCAGTTCGGGGGTCCGCCGCAATACCAGGCGTCCCCACAGCAATACGGCGTCACTCCGCCATCTGCCGGGCGTGGCAACAAGGGCGTGCTCATCGGTGGAACCATCGCCGGTGTTCTGCTGATGGTCATCACCATCGGCGTAGCGGTCTTCGCCCTCATGCCGTCCGAGGAGCGCACGATCAAGGATCTTCTGGAGAAGGTTGCCGCGACCCACGGCGTTCCGTCTCGCGCGAAGCAGTATTACTGCAAAGACGACTACAGAATATTCGTCGGCTTCGACAACAGCGGCGTCGACGACTCTGAACGCCGGATCCTCCCACCAGTCAAGCTCCGCCCCGACCTGGCCATTGAAGTCACCAACGACCGCGCCGTCGTCACTGGCGGCGCCAAGACGCTGTACCTGCGCAAGGAGAGCGGGTCGTGGA
>NZ_JADDIL010000446.1:0-502 GCF_020826795.1 Microtetraspora sp. AC03309
CCCTGATTCTCCGCAAATGAGTCCGGGCACCCTTACTCTAGCGCTGTCCACGTGGCCCCCGTTACTCCCCCTCTCGTTTTGGTCTTCGGTCCGCTCGATCCCTCGGGCGCCGACGGTTTGCCCGCGGACGCCGTGACCTGCGCCCGCCTTGGCTGTCATGGCCTGGCGGCCGTCACGGCGTTGACCGTGCAGGATACCGCCGGCATCGAAGAAATCCATCCCGTTTCACCCGACCTGCTGGACGACCAGGCGCGCTGCCTGCTCGAGGACATGTCCGTACAGGCCATCAAGGTGGGCGGACTATACACCGCCGAAACGGCAAGCGTCGCCGCGCAGGTTGCAGCGGATTACAGCCAGGTGCCGGCCGACGCCGCCGACGAGGATGACGCCGACGACCTGCTGGCCGCCATCCTCGAACTGGTGCTGCCGCAGACCGACCTGCTGATCGTCGAGCACCTGCGGCTGGCCCAATGGCACGCCGACGGCGACATCGATATCGGGG
>NZ_JADDIL010000447.1:0-500 GCF_020826795.1 Microtetraspora sp. AC03309
AGTGGGGCGGGGTCCGGATGGCCGACATCCTGGCGCTGGTACAGCCACTACCGGAGGCGCGATGGGTGGTGTTCTACTCGTTCGCCGACGGCGCCGAACCTGGTCACGGCCGGTACTACGACTGTCACCGCGTCGAGCACATGCGGGAGCCGATGGCGTTGCTGGCCTACGAGATGAACGGGGAACCACTCACCGAAACCCACGGTGCGCCACTGCGGTTGCGCAACGAGTTGGAACTCGGCTTCAAACAGGTCAAGTGGATCGAGGCGGTCGAATTCGTGGCGGATTTCCGTGGCATCGGATGGGGCCACGGCGGATACAACGAAGACCACGAATACTTCGGCTACCGGATGCCGATTTAGCCGGTTCGTGCGTGCAGTCGATGTGCCCGCCTGTCAGCGACAACTCAGCGACAACCGCAACACCAGTAGCGTCTGCCCCGTCAAACCCATTGTCGCTGAGCGTTTTCGCCCATCCAGTGCCATGGGCCTCACCAGTCT
>NZ_JADDIL010000448.1:0-500 GCF_020826795.1 Microtetraspora sp. AC03309
ATCCCGAGCAGGGCGTGGCCGCGGTCAATGAACTGGCCGCGCCGGTCGACCGCCCGATCCAGTTCAAGATCACCTCGTCCACGGTGATGAACTCGTTCTTCATCCCGGCGCTGGCCGGCCAGATCTACGCCATGCCGGGCATGCAGACCACGCTGCACGCGGTCATCAACCATCCCGGCGAATACGAGGGCCTGTCGGCCAACTACAGCGGCGCGGGCTTTTCCGGCATGCGCTTCCGCTTCCACGGCCTGGACCAGCAGGGCTTCGACAAGTGGGTCGCCGACGCCCGCGCCTCCGGCGCCACGCTCGGCCGCGACACCTACCTGAAACTGGAGCAGCCCAGCGAACGCAACCCGGTGCAGCGCTACGCCAGCGTCGCGCCCGGCCTGTTCGACGCCATCGTCAACCGCTGCGTGGAACCGAACCGCATGTGCATGAAGGACGCCATGGCGATCGACGCCGGCGGCGGCATGGGCATCCCCGGCGCGCGCAACATCGCC
>NZ_JADDIL010000449.1:0-498 GCF_020826795.1 Microtetraspora sp. AC03309
GCCGTAGCGTCATCGCTAATGCTATGGCGCACAACGTTTTACCTAATCCGACCTCATGTGCATTGAACACTGCGGGGGTGGACACAGCACGGTCGACGAAGTCCCGTTGCCACGGCCACAAGTCGATCCCCTCAGCCAACCCGGGAAACGTCAGATGCGACCCGTCATGATTGCGCAACACGTGCGCATTCATGGTGTGGTTGTACTGATCGACGATCCGCCGCTCCCGCTCGGCGTTCTCCCACACCCACAGTGAGAACCGCCCTTGGATCTCGGCGAGCTTCTGTTCGGCGGCCTCGGTGGCATCGGCGTTGCGGACCTTGCGCTTGGTGTGGGTCGCCTGGTCATAGACCTCGTCCCACACCACCGGGGCGGCACCGTTGAGCCCAGCCTGGGTGAGGTCGAACGCGTCCATGCGGGGGCTGCAATACGCGATCCGTGCCTCCGGTGACAGCTGCCCCCGCCCGGTGATCTCCCACGCTGCCAGCGGCGCAAGAT
>NZ_JADDIL010000450.1:0-498 GCF_020826795.1 Microtetraspora sp. AC03309
ACGTGGTGCGCCTGGTCGCCGGTGACCCGCTGTCGGTGGACGCGGTCATCACCGAGATCGGTGCCCTGGCCAAGAGCCACGTGAATTTCGAGATCGTTCCGGGGCTGCCCGCCACCAGCGCGGTGCCCACCTACGCGGGCCTGCCGCTGGGGTCTTCGCACACTGTGGCCGATGTCCGCGGTGACGTGGACTGGGCGGCGCTGGCCGCTGCGCCCGGGCCGCTGATCCTGCACGCAACCGCGTCGCACCTGCCCGATGCCGCCCGCACCCTGATCGAGCAGGGGCTGGTCGACAGCACCCCGGCGGTGGTGACCGCGAGCGGTACCACCTGCCAGCAGCGGTCCGTGGAGACCACGCTCGGCGGGCTGCTCGACAAGGGTGTCCTGGAGAAGCCGGCCGGAAGCGAGCTGGCAGGGCCGCTGACCGGTCCGCTGGTCGTCACCATCGGCAAGACCGTGGCCAACCGCGCCAAGCTGAACTGGTGGGAGAGCCGCGCCC
>NZ_JADDIL010000451.1:0-497 GCF_020826795.1 Microtetraspora sp. AC03309
AAGTTCATCATCGTCGTCCCGTCCGTCGCTATCCGTGAAGGCGTCAAGAAGTCGTTCGACATCACGGCCGAACACTTCCAGCAGACATACGGCCGCAGGCCCCGCTGCTTCATCTACAACTCATCGCAACTGCACGAGATCGAACGCTTCAGCTCCGATGCCGGGGTGCAGGTGATGATCATCAACATCCAGGCATTCAACTCGACGAGTAAAGACAACCTCCGCATCTACGATGAACTCGACGACTTCCAGTCGCGTCGGCCGATCGATGTGATCAAAGCGAACCGACCGATCGTCATCATTGATGAGCCGCAGAAGATCAGTGCGCCAAAGGCTTTGGAATCACTGTCACGGTTCAATGCCCTGATGGTGTTGCGTTACTCGGCAACGCACAAGGTCAACCACACCAAGGTCCACCGCCTCGATGCCGTCGACGCCTACAACCAGAAACTGGTCAAACGGATCTCGGTCCGAGGAATCACGGTGAAGGGTTTGGC
>NZ_JADDIL010000452.1:0-494 GCF_020826795.1 Microtetraspora sp. AC03309
TTTCGGGCCCGCGGTAGGTGGTGTTGACCGCCAGAAAAGCCAACATACCGCGCAGTGCACCGTGCTTGTCCCGGTCCGGCAGGTAGCGATCCAAGACGTCGCTCACCGATCCGAACAGCAGATCGTCGATCGCGGCACGCTCGGATTCCGTTGCAGCGCAGGCATACATCTCGTCGAGCGTGCGGGGCCCACGCCCCGCGTCGAACCGGCCGAGCGCTCGGGTGGGCGCCAGGCTCCAGGCCATCAGGCCCGCCATGCCGGCCACTGCGTCGGCGCCGTGGACCTCACCCAGGTGGGCCAGCATCTTCATCGGGTCGGAGTAGTAGACGACCGGAGCGTCACCGACCCCCCGCAGCGATACCGACATGACCTCAAGGTCGATGGTCGGCAAGGTGTCCAAGCCGAGTTCGGCACTGACGACCGCCGACGTGGGAAATTGCAGCGACCCGGCGATCTCGAACCGGTAGCCGTCGAACAGCTCCACGGTCGAGGCC
>NZ_JADDIL010000453.1:0-493 GCF_020826795.1 Microtetraspora sp. AC03309
GCAGTGGGTCTGCGGTCATGCCGAGGGCTTGGGCCGGGGTGGCGGTCTTGTTCTTCTCGGCTTCAAGGCCGTAGCGCACACCGAGGTCGGAGATCCAGAACTGCGATTCCTTGGTGGTCGATTCGGGTTGCTGCCCGGTGACCTGTACGTAGAAGCCAGTTCCCTTCGGAAGCAATACTTTTGCTGACGGGGACGACGGTGGTGTCAGAGGCTTGGCGTCAGCTTCCACCGGCAGGCTTTGGCCCGCCAGCAGCGTGAGGCTGGAGGTGGGTGCTCCGGACAACTTCGTCCACTGGCCACATGTCACCGGTTCGGTTGCCGGATTCATCACCTGTAGCGAACTAGTCGGGTAGTTGTCGACGGCCACCACGTTGGTCTTGGGCGCCTTGGCAGCCTGGTCAGGGGTCAGCGCGGGAGGCTCGACGAGTCCGTAGGCATCGTTGGCCCGCAGTATTGCCGCCACCACTGACGAGATGGGCTGGATGCCCTCCGG
>NZ_JADDIL010000454.1:0-493 GCF_020826795.1 Microtetraspora sp. AC03309
TCTTCGACCCGCAGCACCTCCATGGTGTTGACGTCGATCACGCAGTGCAGCCCGCTGATTGGATGGGCGTATGGATTGGCGCCCGCGGCCTGCTTGTACCAGGTGTCCGACCAGCCGATCCGCCGGTCCCGATACTCGGGCGGCGCGACGGCGTCGCCGTAGGTCCAGGTGTCCATGAACACGTTGTCGAGGTCGGTGATGCCGCGTCTGGCCAGCGCGGCGATCACATCAGGATGGCGGCGCAGCACCTCGTCGCATTCGGTGAACTCGTCGACGGTGAAGTTGGCCTGCACGCCCGGCACGTGATCGAAGGTCTCCAGCCGGTCATCGGTCAGCGACACCACACCCTTGTAGGTGGCGTTCGCCGATCGGTCCAGACAGATGACCGCCGCCTTCCGGGCCGGTGTCGCACCGCCGCCTTCGAAATCGGCCAACTCGGCCTTCGACGGCTCAGCGAGTTCCACCGAGGCGATCCGCCAGCCCGCGCCCACTC
>NZ_JADDIL010000455.1:0-493 GCF_020826795.1 Microtetraspora sp. AC03309
GCTCGGTCATCAAGGTGTATCCGAATCTGGCCATGAGGCTGTAATACCCGTGCAGAAGACCGCGAAACTGGGTATGCGGACGCCATGACCGAATCACAGACTGTGCAAACTGAGGGCACCGGCGAGCGGCGGATGAGGATTTCGCTCACCTGGGTGTTGGTGGTGCTGACCATTCCGGCAGCCGTTCTGGTGTTCCTGTACGGCATGGGTGCGGTGATGGGCATGGCCGGGTGCACCGGCGACGTCTGCGCGGACAAGGGCCCGGGAGAGTTCTGGTTCGGGATCCTTTTCTACGGCGCGCCGGTGGTGCCCGTGGTCACGATCGCCGTATCGATACTCACCTCGCGGATGCGGTACGGGGTGCTGGTCCCCGTCATCGGGTTGGCACTGCTGGCAATCGATTTCGCTGTGCTGGCACTTACGTTCTGAGCTCAGCTGCTGGGCCGCTGCCGCATCACGCCGGGATGGTCGGAGTACCAGCGGTCCTCGATGC
>NZ_JADDIL010000456.1:0-492 GCF_020826795.1 Microtetraspora sp. AC03309
GTAGTAGCCGGTGCCTGCGAAAACCCAGTTCGTGACGATCTCCCGAATTACCACCTGGCCGTCGGCATCGGTGACCTGAACCTGCAGCGTCCATCTGGCGTCGCCGCTGGACCAGTGCGCCGACAACACCTTGTGCCGGAGCCGGATCAACGAACCCAGCCCGTTCTCGTCGACGGTTTCCCGTAGGTAGTCACGGATCAGGGGCGCATCGGCGATCGCCGATTCGTCCTTCCACGGTTTGAATTCGTAGCCGAAGGTGTGCAGGTCCGAGTCCGATCGAATCCCGGGATAGCGGAACAGATCCCATGTACCGCCGATGTTGCTCCGGCTTTCCAGCACTGCCACCCGCTTGTGCGGAAATGCCTCGGTGACATACCGGGCGGCGCCGATGCCGGATATCCCCGCGCCGATGATCACGATGTCGAACACTTCGGTGGGCACCGTCGATGTGTTCATGCCTGACGCTCCTTCGGATCCGTTCACAGCTGACGT
>NZ_JADDIL010000457.1:0-492 GCF_020826795.1 Microtetraspora sp. AC03309
TGACGCCCAGGACCCGGGCCTTTCCGTCGGCGATCTCCCCGACCACCAGTGGGGTGCCGCCGGACGCCGAGATGCCGTCGACGATGTGGCCCACCCGCTCGGTCGGATGCCCACCGTTCTCCCGTATCCACCGCATGACGGCGGTCGCCGCGCCCTTCCTGATCACGCGCCCGTCCGGGAGATCGACCCCGCTCATCCGGCTGGCCGCGGTGAACGCCACGAACCGGACACGCCGACGGCCGGCGAGGGTGGCGTCCGCCGCGGGCGCGCCGTCGGCGCCGTCCACCACGAGGTCATGGCGTTCGCGCAGGCCGTGCACCCGCTTGGCGAGGACGACGATCGAGCGGCCCTCCGGGGTCGCGTCGGCCAGGCTGGAGAGTTGCGCCGCGTCCGCGAGGTCGTCGGCGGTCACGTCCTCGACCGGCACGAACTCCGACGCCTGCCGGTTGCCCAGGGTGATCGTGCCGGTCTTGTCCAGCAGCAGCGTGCTGA
>NZ_JADDIL010000458.1:0-490 GCF_020826795.1 Microtetraspora sp. AC03309
GACCGTGACGTTCCTGCTTTACCGAGTGCACATGGAGTTGGTTGCCCATCCGTGATCCAGCGCAAGTCACCAGGCGCGCGCAAGCTGTCTCCGCCTAGCGCTGTCGCCTCCGCAACCCCGTCGAGGAAGGACCGACCCACCGCTGCGTCGATCCCCCGCGCCACCGTGGCCCAGCGCCTACGGTTAGTCAGCACCAGCAACCGAGAGGGAGCCGAGTTGGCCGTCGAAAGCTCCGCACACCCCACCACACCGCCGCTGCGCGAACTGACCATTCGCGGGATCCTGCTCGGCGGCGCGATCACGCTGGTGTTCACCGCCGCCAACGTCTACCTCGGCCTCAAGGTCGGCCTGACGTTCGCCACCGCCATCCCGGCCGCGGTGATCTCGATGGCCATACTGCGTAACTTCGCCAACCACTCCATCGTCGAGAACAACATCGTGCAGACCGTCGCCTCGGCGGCCGGCACGCTGTCGGCGATCATCTTCGTGC
>NZ_JADDIL010000459.1:0-490 GCF_020826795.1 Microtetraspora sp. AC03309
CGCCAACGGTGCCGCAACGAACACGGTGATGAAGTAGGCCAGCACCTGCAGACCGTTGTAGACCGTGAAGCCCTGGTTCAGCGGGAAATCCAGCGACGCATACTGCACCGTGGCCGACACCGCATTGGGGAAGACATCCCACGACTGAGGCACGATCCGGCGCCACTGCCCGGTGGTGAACAGGAGTACGTAGAACACCCCGCCGTTGACCAGCCAGAGCAGGTCAAAGCTGAGATGCCACCACCGCGCCAGCCCGATGGAGTGACGAATACCCGGGATCCCCAACCACTTCGGCAGGGCCACCGCGTCATCCTTGGAGGTCCACACGTTCTGCACGTCGGCCTTGTCCATCCGGTCAGCCGGTACAGCTGCGCGCAACCGCAGCCACTCGGTCCCCGGACGGCAACCCGCATTCCCGTACAGCCGCGGGTGGTCGGCCAGGATCTGCAGTCCGGAACGCAGGACGAACATCATGAAGACGATGTTGAAG
>NZ_JADDIL010000460.1:0-489 GCF_020826795.1 Microtetraspora sp. AC03309
TGAACCAGGAGTTCGGCAAGATCGGCAAGAGCCTGAAGAACTCCGTCTCACCGGACGAGATCTGCGACGAGTACGGTGCGGACACCCTGCGGGTCTACGAGATGTCGATGGGGCCGCTGGAGGCGTCGCGGCCGTGGGCGACCAAGGATGTCGTCGGTGCGCACCGCTTCCTGCAGCGGGTGTGGCGCGTGGTGGTCGATGAGTCCACCGGGGCGACGTCGGTCAACGAGCACGAGGCCCTCGACGCCGACACCCTCAAGATCCTGCACCGCACGATCGCCGGCGTGACCGAAGACTATGCGGCACTTCGCAACAACACCGCGGCCGCCAAGCTGATCGAGTACACCAACCACCTCACCAAGGAGGGTGTCTCGGCCCGCGCCGCCATCGAGCCGCTGGTCCTCATGGTGGCCCCGTTGGCACCCCACCTGGCCGAGGAGTTGTGGAAGCGGCTGGGCCACGACACTTCGCTGGCGCACGGGCCGTTCC
>NZ_JADDIL010000461.1:0-488 GCF_020826795.1 Microtetraspora sp. AC03309
CGGCCTCCGATTCGAGCCGGACAGCTCATGGCAGGGGTGGGGCTACCGTCCACGCTGGCGCATTCCATGGTCCCAGCTGCACGCCATGCGCGACGAGCGCTCCGAAATCACCCGCCAGCTAAGTGAACTCGCAGACGGCCGCGGACATCCTCGATCGGCCGGGTGGCGTTGGTGGACAGATCCTCACTGTCTCACCACCGGTTGGCACCCCGACACCCTGGAATCTGAACGACAGCCGGGCTGGTACTACGACTGCGCACGCGCCGACACAGCGTTCCCGGACCGTCTCGACGCATGGCGACTCGTGATCGGTGCCGCGCGTACAGCCGACCTTGCCGTCGCGCCATCCCGATAGCGCACACCCGCCATTTGATTTGCGAGGCGCGCAACAATTGCGATGATCGCAAATGTGGTGTTCCATGGAAGCCATGGAAGCCATGGGAGATACCGCAGAGATCTGCGCGCAGATCGCTGACATCGTTCATCCG
>NZ_JADDIL010000462.1:0-488 GCF_020826795.1 Microtetraspora sp. AC03309
ATGTCGACATGACCAAAGAGGCCCAGGGTGTGCTGTTCGCCCATGGTTCGCGCTTCGGCGGGCATGCCCTCTTCATCAAGGACAACAAGCTGCACTACGTCTACAACTTCTTGGGCATCAAGCCCGAGCAGGTCTTCGTCTCCGGCCCGCTTCCGGAGGGCAAGCACGCCCTGGGCATGGAGTTCATCTGGGAAAAGAAGGGTGACCACGGCGAATCCCTGGGAACCACAATCCTTTACGTAGACGGCAAAGAGGCGGCCAAGGGACCGATGCGGGCCCAGATCGGCAAGTTCACCCTGGCCGGGGACGGGTTGTGCGTCGGCTTCGACAGCGGCGACAACGTCTCGGATCTGTACCAGAATCCGGGCCGGTTCACCGGCGGCACCATCAAGGGCGTGGCGGTAGACGTGAGCGAGGAGAAGTACATCGACCTCAACAAGGAGGCGCAGGCCGCGTTCGCGACCGACTGAGCCCGGGGGACACTCTGG
>NZ_JADDIL010000463.1:0-488 GCF_020826795.1 Microtetraspora sp. AC03309
TCTTCGTCCCGCAATACGGAACGCCACCGTTGAATTTCCTCGGTGGACACCGTCGTCCCAGCGCCAGTCGGATCGACCTCAAAAGCCCGGATCCACTCACAGTCGGCCTCGTGCTGCAAATGGTCGTAGGCGATGGCCGCCAGGGTGCCCTGGGCTGGGCCATCAGTGCGCGGTTCCACCTCCTGCTGGCGAACCGTGAGCAGGCGGTTGCGGAGCTCAGCCCGCTGACGGCGCAGGTCGTCGATCCTGGCGAGGTGCCGCGCAATCGAACGCTGCGAATCAGCAGGGTCGAAATCGTCGGCCCGCCGGGAGATGTTGTCGACGGCGGTGCGTAGGTCGGCCATGTCGGAGCGCGATTGGCCGATGACCGCGACCGCCAGCGATTGAATCTCTCGGGGCAGCTTGGCGCGGACCTCCTTGAGCGCCCGGTCGGTCTGCGCGGTTATCAGCACCCGCTTCCCCTGGGCCAGCAGGTGGGACGCCAACGC
>NZ_JADDIL010000464.1:0-487 GCF_020826795.1 Microtetraspora sp. AC03309
CACCAGGTACTCATAGTTGGCCACCGTGACGTGGAACGACAGGGTGAGCCTGCGCATACGGCGCACTTCTGCGCCCGCGTCGTGATCGACGTGCTTCCACAGCACGGCGTTGTCTTCCTCATGGATACAGATCGCGTTGTTGATCGTGTACGGCTCACCGGCGCTGTTGTGCAACACCGCGTCCAGATAACGGATCTCACCGAGACAATCGCAGCCGAGCTCAAGTGAGGTGGTCATGAAGCCCAGGCCCCACTCACCGATGTCGAACGCCGTCCGACGGTAGTGGTCAACCGAGGAATCCCGGTACGGGACCACCATTTCGGCGAACGACATCCGATGTGCCACTGAGCGGTTCACGTCACCGTCGCGGTACCGCACGGTGTGCAGCGTCATCCCTTCGCGATGGTTGAACCCGACCCGCAGCGACCAGTTCTGCCACTGCAGCAGGTTGCCGTCCAAGCTGAACGACGGACCCTGCGCCTGTGTG
>NZ_JADDIL010000465.1:0-486 GCF_020826795.1 Microtetraspora sp. AC03309
GTCGGGGCCGACGAAGAGGCCATCGACCTCCTGGTGCGCCTGTCTTCGGGTGATGCGCGCCGCGCGTTGACGGCACTGGAGGTGGCGGCCGAGACGGCCGGCGGCCCCGGGGGCACCATCACGGTCGAGGTCATCGAGCAGTCGTTGGACAAGGCCGCGGTGCGCTATGACCGCGACGGCGACCAGCACTACGACGTGATCAGCGCCTTCATCAAGTCCGTGCGCGGATCCGATGTCGATGCGGCGCTGCACTACCTGGCCCGGATGCTGGTGGCGGGGGAGGACCCGCGCTTCGTGGCCCGCCGGTTGATGATCCTGGCCAGTGAAGACATCGGGATGGCCGATCCGACGGCGCTGCAGACCGCGGTCGCTGCGGCCCAGACCGTGCAGCTGATCGGAATGCCCGAGGCGCAATTGACGTTGGCTCACGCGACAGTGCACCTGGCCACGGCACCCAAGTCCAACGCGGTGACCACGGCGTTGGGC
>NZ_JADDIL010000466.1:0-486 GCF_020826795.1 Microtetraspora sp. AC03309
GTTCTTCGATCGTGGCCTCACCGATGATCTCGCGCACCGCGTCGAGGATCTTCTCGGCACGCAGGATGCCGGCCGCGCTGATCGACGGATCCAGCAGCCGCAAGACAGCGCGCTGGGTCAGAGTCCGCGCCCATTCGGCGAAATCGTCGAGCTTGCCGGCTGCGTGGAGTCCACCCACCAGTGCGCCCATCGACGATCCGGATACCCCGACGACCTCGTAACCTCGCGCGGACAGTTCGTCGATCACCCCGATGTGCGCATAGCCGCGGGCGCCACCACTACCGAGGGCCAAGGCAACACGCATACCTCCATTCTGCGGCATCTACCGCGCTGCTTGCCGAGTCTTAGAACATGGTTTGAGACCTGTTGTGCATCCGCCGCGCACCAAGGATCCCAATTAACATCAATACGAGGACATTTCGGCCTGGCCCGCACCGTCGGCCCCGCCCGGTGGCCAGATTTTCGGCTGTCACGGTTGCACAGTGG
>NZ_JADDIL010000467.1:0-486 GCF_020826795.1 Microtetraspora sp. AC03309
CCATGATGCTCGGCGTCGAGACCCAGCGCGGCCTGGACCTGGTCGGCATGAACACGCTGTCGGGCATGCTGGCCGCGATCGCCAACACCCGCGAACTGGCACCCGTCGTGGTGGCAATCGCGTTGGCTGCCAAGGTCGGAACGGGCTTCACGGCCCAGATCGGAGCGATGCGCATCTCCGACGAGATCGACGCACTCGACGCCATGGCACTGCGGTCGATCCCCTACCTGGTCGGCACCCGCGTGCTGGCCTCGGTGGTCTGCGTCATCCCGATCTACATGATCGGCCTGCTGGCCAGCTACCTGTCCACCCGGACCGTGGTGGTGATCTTCAACGGCGCCTCCCCCGGCACGTACGACTACTTCTTCCATCTGGCCCTCGGCCCCCAGGACCTGCTCTATTCCGGAATCAAGGCCGTCGTCTTCGCGATCGTCGTGGCCCTGGTGCACTGCACGTACGGCTACTTCGCCTCGGGCGGGCCCGCCG
>NZ_JADDIL010000468.1:0-486 GCF_020826795.1 Microtetraspora sp. AC03309
GCACGACCACATGATCATCGACCGCAACGAAATTGCGGTTCAGCACATGATCAAGGTGTTCGCCCAGGAACTGGGTGTCGCGCTGGGGTGAGTGCGGCGGTCACTTTCGCGGCAGCCTCCGCATCGCCTGCAGGGTGATGCCGGGCACCGAGTTCGCCAGGTCGGCGCGCTGCTTCCCGAATGCCCGCATGGTCCGGTAGAACGACCAGATCTGATGCGGCGAAGGGATTTTCGGCACCCAGGCCAACTCCCAGTGGATTCCGTTGATCGGGTCATCGAAGAACACCGCGTAGTAGCCGGGCCAGTACTGCGGATAGTCCTTGGGTTCATCGGTGACCGGGATCCCCCCGGCGATCAGGAACTCGCGATGAAAGCGGTCCACTTCCTTGCGGTTTCGGGCCCACAGCGCGATGTGGTTGATCCCGACGGCCTGGTCGGCGTGGGTGAGCTTGCTCCCGGTGCTCGCCGGCTGAATGCCGATGTAAC
>NZ_JADDIL010000469.1:0-486 GCF_020826795.1 Microtetraspora sp. AC03309
GGGATGAAGTAGCCCAGCAGGTCGGTGTCGCGCACCGCCTGGCGGAAGTTGAACGGCAGCGGCGTCATCATCCGCAGTGACTCGTTGATCACCAGGTCGTAGGTTTCCAACTTGTCCAGAGACTCGAAGTCCAGGGGACCGTCGCCGATACGGGCGGAGTCGTCGCGCAGGCGTTCCTGCCACTCCGGATTGGCAGCCAGGTGATAGCACATGGTCGTCATCGTCGACGTCGACGTGTCGTGGGCAGCCATCATCAGGAAGATCATGTGGCTGATGATCTGGTCGTCGGTGAAGCTCTGGCCGTCCTCATCGGCGGTATGACAGAGCACGCTGAACATGTCGGTGCTCTCGGACTGTCGCTTCTCACTGATGCGGCTGGCGAAGTACTCCTCCAGGGTCTTGCGGGCCTGGATGCCGCGCCACCACTTGAGCGGTGGCACCGGTGTCCGCACGATCGCGTTGCCGGCCCGCGTGGTGGTGGTGAAC
>NZ_JADDIL010000470.1:0-485 GCF_020826795.1 Microtetraspora sp. AC03309
GCATAGCCTGCCGCCGACGGATGGAACATGTCTTCGGAGAACAGCAGCTCAGGGGCCTTGTAGAACTCCGGAGCCAGCAGGTCCGAGAACGGCACCGGCACGCCGCCGGCGGCGCGTACGGCAGCTGCCTGGGCACGGGCCAGCCGCAGGCCGCGGGCGCGGGTGAATGCGCGCAACGGTTGCGGGATGGCGGTGACCACCCCGAAGTCCGGGCACGTGCCGACCACGACGACAGCCCCGGCGGCGTGCAGCCGGCGCACCGCGTCGCCGAGCCGGCGTGCTGACGGCCCGATGCCGTTGGGCTTGGTGATGTCATTGGCGCCGATCATGATCACGGCGGCATCCGGCGGCGGCCCTGCCACGAACATGGCGTCGATCTGGCCCGACAGACCCTTGGAGGTGGCGCCGACAATCGCCTTGGTGCTCAGGCGGATTCGCTTGTCGAACTGCTCGGCCACCCCTCGTGCGATGAGTACACCGGGCAC
>NZ_JADDIL010000471.1:0-484 GCF_020826795.1 Microtetraspora sp. AC03309
CCCCAGCACAATTCGGCGGCAGCAGCAGAGAAGACGTCCGTTGTCGACGGCTGGCGTAGTGTCTTGGCGAACCGGTCGTTCGTGTGTTTTGCCGTGGCGATGATCGGCTCGTACGTTCTGAACTTTCAGGTTTATCTGGCCTTGCCGCTACACGCGGCCGCTATCGCACCCAATCACTCCGCGGCGCTAGTTGCCGCTGTGTTCGTAGTATCTGCCGTTGTAGCGGTGGGTGGGCAGCTGCGCTTGACCCGTTGGTTTGCCCGACGGTGGGGCAACGGGCGGTCACTGGTCGTCGGAATGTCCATCTTGGCGGCATCGTTTGTGCCGCTGGTTGTCGTTCCCAACGCCAGCCGGTTCGGTACAACCGGAGCGGTTGTTGCGCTCCTCGCGGCCGCGGCGTTGTTGGCGGTCGGGTCAGCGGCAGTATTCCCATTTGAGATGGACACGGTCGTATCGCTGGCCAGCGGCCGACTCGTGGCGACTC
>NZ_JADDIL010000472.1:0-484 GCF_020826795.1 Microtetraspora sp. AC03309
GTGTTCATCTCGGTGGGCGCCTCGGTGCCCGGAGTCATCTGGAACTCCATGTCCACACCGTCGATGGTCATCTTGGTACCTGTGGTACTGACGATGTCGGTCGGAATGATGAGTGTGGGTACACCTGCCGACACGGTCATCCCGAGGCCACCGTTGACGCCACCTTCGGCGTTGCGGGGCAGAAGCGCCCCGTACATGTAGACCGCGCGACGGCTCATCGCGTTGCCTGCGATCACATTCTCGCTGACCGCGTCCTCCACGAAGGCTTGTGGAGCAATGATTTTCACCTTGCCCGAGTCGACGTCGGCCTGGTTGACGATGCCGCGGACACCACCGTAATGGTCGACGTGGGAATGACTGTGGATCACCGCGACTATGGGGCGGGCTCCGAGCTTCTGATTCGCCAGGTCCAGTGCGGCCTTGGCCGTTTCAGGTGAGATCGCCGTGTCGACCACGATCCAGCCGGTGTTGCCCTTCACGAAGG
>NZ_JADDIL010000473.1:0-482 GCF_020826795.1 Microtetraspora sp. AC03309
TTTTCTACCACTTTAAAGTCCTGGGGGTACACGCTAGATGGTGTAGATAGAGTAATGGGAAAAAGCGACGCGTTTAGGCAAGACTCGGGCATACTCTGGTTAGACGACGCAGGCATTGATTTGTCACCAGAGCGACGATTCAGGCGACTACGTGGAATGGTTCAAGCCGAACACACGATTCCGGGACTAAGCCATGCGGTTCGAAGCATTATAGATCTCGGGAACCTAATAGTTCTACCGCTATTTCGAGCGTTCAGCGAAACCTTCAGATGCACTATGGTCCCTGCATCGCGCACCATTCCATCCTCGGAGAATCTTGCATTTCTTGTGGAGAGGTCAAAGGTGGGTGAGGACCATCCGTGGTTCCACATTGGTGCAAAGGGAGATGCAAGATACCGAAAACTCGCAATGGCGTTTGCAAGGCAGCTAAGTGAAAAGAATCGGAGAGGCCTTGCACGCAATTATGTAGACCAAATTAATAA
>NZ_JADDIL010000474.1:0-482 GCF_020826795.1 Microtetraspora sp. AC03309
TTCTTGACGTTGTCGGCACCGATCTGGGCCACCGCCACCGAGGTGTCGACGGGCTTGTAGCCGCGGGTGTCGTCGCTGAAATAGAAAAACGACCAGCCCAGCAACAGCACGACCGCGATCACGGTCAGCGTACGGATCACATTTTTGCGGTTCATCGATCACTCGGCCGAGTTCGGCCCGGTCCTTCCAACGTGCGCAGTTGAGACATTCAAGGCTACCGCTAGACCAACGTCCGGCAGTTCCCGACGGTATCTAGCCGACGGCGAAGGCCTGTGCTTGGGTGAGATCGTGCTCACTTTTACCGAATTGCTCCTCGCGTGCGCGTAACCCAACGGTTGGTCGACACCAATGGCGTCACGCTGAAGGTGACCGAGGCGGGTGAACGCGGAAATCCGGTGGTGGTGCTGACCCACGGGTTCCCTGAGCTGGCCTATTCGTGGCGGCATCAGATCCCGGTGCTCGCAGCGGCCGGCTATCACGTA
>NZ_JADDIL010000475.1:0-480 GCF_020826795.1 Microtetraspora sp. AC03309
AGAGGTACTTGCCGTACGTCTCCCACCCGTACGCCTCGTTGGTCGCCGCACCCCACAGGAACAGCCCGATCAGGACGAGGATGATGATCGCCGCTACCCAACGCCATGGATGTCTCAGCGGGACGGCGTCGATTGCGGCCGGCGAGGATTCATCACTCATCGGCGGCTCAGCTGGTCGCACCGTTGATGACCGGCTTTTCGATCATCCCGTTCTCCGCGCCCCAGTTCGTGGCCACCTGCTTGTACGCACCGTTGTCGATCAGGTGCTGAAGTGCCTGCTGCAGGGAAGCAGCCAGCGGCGAACCTTTCTGGACCGCCCAGCCGTAGGGGGCGGAGTCGAAGATTTCTCCTGCGGCTTCGAGTTTTCCGTTGCTCTGCTTGATCGCGTACGCCGTCACCGGCGAATCCGCCGACATGGCGTCGGCCTGGCCGAGCATCACCGCGCTGGTGGCCGCGGTCTGGTCGTCGAACTTGATGACG
>NZ_JADDIL010000476.1:0-479 GCF_020826795.1 Microtetraspora sp. AC03309
GCAAACGAAATGCGACGAAGGTGTAAGTGGTTGTCCGCTAGCTCGCCTGACAGGGATCTCGGTCGCCGCGTGGTCAGTCCAGGAGGTTTGTGCGCCGGGCCCGCATGCCACGGTGTAGTCACCGAACAACGGCACATAATCGATCTGTACATCCGCGCGAGCCGAATCGTCAGGCCGCACAAGGAATGCACCATCCATCTGCTCGAGCAGCACGCGGTGTGATGTTCCAGGATGTCCGGCCGAAGGCCCGAACCAACCGCGTAGCAAGCCAGGGAGCGCGTTGCCTGACGCGTCCGCCCGTGAAGCCACGGCGATGGCACCCTTGGCGAACGACGCGGCATACTCGACGCCGTCTGCCACGAACGGCACAGTGCCCTCCGGCAAATCGGGGTGCTGGCGTCGGTCCAGCCTGATCACGGGATGACCGTCGGAGAACGTAAGGCGACATGACCAAGTCTTCGTCGCGGCCGCCTCCTTGT
>NZ_JADDIL010000477.1:0-476 GCF_020826795.1 Microtetraspora sp. AC03309
GGTGGCGGTGGCCACGATGCGGGCGCGCGGGGTCAGACCCTGGCTCTGCCCGGCTTTCTCGCTACCGATGAGCAGCAGGCCGGCGCCGTCGACGATGCCCGAGCTGTTGCCGCCGGTGTGTACGTGGTTGATCTTCTCGACGTAGTGGTACTTCTGCAGCGCCACGTCGTCGAAGCCACCCATCGCGCCCAGACCCTCGAACGCGGACTTGAGCTTGCCGAGGTCAGCCGCGGTGGTGCCGGGACGCATGTGCTCGTCGTGATCGAGGACCACGAGGCCGTTCTGATCCTTGACCGGGACGACCGACTTGGCGAAGTAGCCGCCGGACCAGGCTGCCGCCGCGCGCTCCTGCGACCGCGCCGCGTAGGCGTCGACGTCCTCGCGGGAGAAGCCCTCGATGGTGGCGATCAGGTCGGCGCCGATGCCCTGCGGGACGAAGCCGATGCGGTAGTTGGTCTCCGGGTCAGAGGCCCAGG
>NZ_JADDIL010000478.1:0-476 GCF_020826795.1 Microtetraspora sp. AC03309
CTGGAATGTCCTCGGCCAGCACGGTCTCGACACAACGCTGAAGACTGGTCAGCCTCTGCATTCCGATCATCGTCTCGGCCTCCGCAGGCCAGTCGATGCCCAGATCCCGCTTGTGCTGAACGAGAGTACTGCGATTCTCGTTGGGAGTGGCGCGGGCAAGCCGCAGCGCGCCGCCGCGGACCATCATGCGGTTGAGCGTCTTGAAATAGAGCCGCCGGCGCAGCGTCCACTGGGCGGGCATGCGTTCCGGCATTCCGTACCTGGTGAGGTTGCCCCGGATCAGGTCGAGGTACAGCGATCGAACATCGTGGTCGGTCACGTGAAGGCGGCCCCCAGCTCGTATTCCGGCAGTTCGAGTGACTCTAGCCTCGAGCCGGCACCACCCGGATCGGTTTGCTGATTGACTCTGGGGAAATTGATATCCCGATGGACGACGGGAAAAACACACGGGCCTGCCACGTGCCGAACAGCAAGAT
>NZ_JADDIL010000479.1:0-476 GCF_020826795.1 Microtetraspora sp. AC03309
TCCCTACCCGACGGCGGCGGTCAAGTGTGGCGATGAATTCGGCGACTGGCGAACCATGGCCAGAATGATTCATTCGGGCGACACCAAGGCGTTGTCTCTGAATTATATGCGGGACCAGTGGAGAGACTATAAGAACGCAATTTACGCGTACGCAGGCCAGCTGCCCCGCACCGGCGACACCGGTATAAAAGGCGGGAGCGCCGAACTTGCGTGCAAAAACGCTACCGATTCCCTACATACTTGGTGGCATGATATGGCGGACGAGTGCAACAGGTTGCAGCAAGAAATCCAGAAATTGGCCGACGCGCACGATACCCTCGTCCGAGATCATCCAACAGCTGCCGAAGCGGATGAGTTTGACAGCATTGATTGGCGCAATTTTGTGCCTGGGGCGAAAGCCGTTCACTATCTAAAATACCAGAAGAAATCGGAGGAGGCTCTGGCCGCGTACGGAAATGCCGCGAATATGAACCCAA
>NZ_JADDIL010000480.1:0-474 GCF_020826795.1 Microtetraspora sp. AC03309
ATGGAAGGACGAGCACCCCGGCGCGGTAGTCGTCTCCTACGTCAACACCACCGCCGCGGTGAAGGCGCTGACTGACATCTGCTGCACGTCGTCGAACGCCGTCGAGGTCGTGGCTTCGATCCCCGAGGACCGCGAAGTGCTGTTCTGCCCGGATCAGTTCCTGGGTGCGCACGTGCGCCGCGTGACCGGTCGCAAGAACCTGCACGTCTGGGCCGGCGAATGCCACGTGCACGCCGGGATCAACGGCGATGAGCTGGCCGACCAGGCCCGCTCGCACCCCGATGCCGAACTGTTCGTACACCCGGAATGTGGATGTGCCACCTCTGCGCTGTACCTGGCCGGTGAAGGTGCGGTGCCTGAGGAGCGGGTGAAGATCCTGTCCACGGGTGGCATGCTCGACGCGGCCCGCGAGACGCGGGCGCGGCAGGTGCTCGTCGCGACCGAGGTCGGGATGCTGCACCAGTTGCGCAGGGC
>NZ_JADDIL010000481.1:0-472 GCF_020826795.1 Microtetraspora sp. AC03309
CAGCAACTCCTCGTCACCCTGGCGCGCGATGACCTTGCGAGTCGACAGTGATCCGCCGTCACGCAAGCTGGTCACCTCCATCTGCACCGGGTACCGGGCGTCGCCGGCCCGCAGCAGATAGACGTGGAGGCTGTGCGGCAAGCGGCCGGGCACAGTGCGGCCTGCCGCCATCAGCGCCTGCGCGGTGATGTGCCCACCCACGATGTGGTGGCTGGCGTTGTCCCGCTGTTCAGCGACGAAGATGCCGTCACCCGACTGCGTCAGGTCGAGGGTGGACAGGACGTCGGCAAGGGGCAGCATGGGCACCGCAGCATTATTCGATGTAGCCCCCGCCCATTAGCGGGCGGGGGCTACCATCCGAGCGAGTGACGGGATTCGAACCCGTGTAAACGGCTTTGCAGGTTGATCCGGCATCTTTGCGGTTTGCTGATCGCCGCAGGTCAGGCCAGTATCAGCCAACCTAAATCCATTG
>NZ_JADDIL010000482.1:0-472 GCF_020826795.1 Microtetraspora sp. AC03309
GTGCCGCTGACTCCGGGCGGGCACAAGCTGTTGCTGTTCGGTGAATTCGGCACCAGGTAGGGGACACAGGTCCCGGTGTAGTTGTCGGGGTCCTCACCGTTCGGACAGGCCGCCAGCACGGTCGACGGAGCAGATACGCCTCCGACAGCGTGTGATGCTGCGACCATGCCCGCGAAGCAGGCGCTGATGAGCAGGTGCCGGGTGGTGATCAGGGCTGTCATGTCGTTCGCTTTCATTCGGATGACCGACCGCAGTCGCTTTGTGAAAGGTGATCAGGGCGTGAGATTCAAGACGGCTTTGCCGTACTCGAGATCCGCAGGTACCGATACGTGATCATGGGTGACGAGCCAGACCCCGTCGACGCACCGCAGGCACGCTGTCCACCGCAGCCACATGTCGATGTCGCGGCCACTGTCCAGGGTGCCGCGGACGTGGTTGAGACTGTGCACGAACGCCAGGTTCCCCTCGGTGG
>NZ_JADDIL010000483.1:0-472 GCF_020826795.1 Microtetraspora sp. AC03309
GAGTCCACCAGCGCCCAGATGCCGACGCCCAGGCAGATGAAGACTCCGACGAACAACACCGACGTGAGGATTCCGAGAACGGTCAGGCCGAGCTGAATCGCGCCGATGCTGGTCGAGCCGATGTAGAAACGTCCGACGCCGAAAGCGCCGAGAAAGAACTGCAGCAGTCCGGCGGTGATGGCCGACTTGTCGGACAGCGGTTGCCCGGTCTGCGGGTCACGGCCGTACGGCGCCGACGGATCAGCGGGATAGCCACCGTACGGCTGCTGCTGTCCCGGGTATCCGGCGGGGAAGCCCTGCGGCGGGTAACCACCGAACTGCGCACCCTGCGGAGGCGGGAATTGCGGGGGCACTCCCTGGGGCGGCACTCCGTACATATCTCCGGGCTGATTTGGCATGGACATTGTGGCCCCGACTTTCTCGAATGCACCGGCGCCGATAGGGATTCGGCATCGGCAGGCTGGTTGAAATG
>NZ_JADDIL010000484.1:0-472 GCF_020826795.1 Microtetraspora sp. AC03309
GTCCTGCTTCAGGTCATCGAACGTGACGTTGAGCTTGATGTTCTTGCCCGCGGCTTTCGGACCGTTCAGCCGTACACCCAGATAGTCGAACATCATCTCGGGCGGCATGGCCTCGATGGTGTCCGGGCTGGCGGTGTCGGTCTGGCCGGCGCTGGGCACCCCATTACGCAGTTCGTAGGCACCCTGGAGATACACCGAGCGCCATGGTCCGGATTCTGCCTGGTATCCGAGCTGTTCGTAACTGTCCGCCAAGAGGTTCTTGCCGTTGACGCTGTCAGGATTGGCGAACACGACATGCTTGAGCACCATCGCTGTCCAGCGATAGTTGCCATTGTCGAAGTCGTTCTTGGCCTTGTCGAGAATGGCGTCTTCGCCGACCATGTATTCGACGTACTTCTTGGCCGCCTCCACCGGCGGCAGGTCGTCGAGATCCGACGGGTTGCCGTCGTACCAACCCATATAGCGTTGATAG
>NZ_JADDIL010000485.1:0-472 GCF_020826795.1 Microtetraspora sp. AC03309
GATCGGTCCCGTGCTCTGCCGTACCGGTCTTAGAAGCGATCTGCACGCCGGCGATGGCTCCCTTCTGCTGAGTCACCTGCTCGGCGGCGACCATCAAGTCCGTAAGTGTAGCTGCGACCTGGGGTGACACCGCCCGGCGCTCTTGGGCAGGCGCGGTGGTGGCGATCGTGGTCAGGTCGGGCCCTTTCAGGCTATCCACAAGATACGGGCGCATGGCGATCCCGTCATTGGCGACGGTGGCAGCCACCTGCGCATTCTGCAGCGGGGTCAACGCGACATCACGCTGGCCGATGCTCGACATACCCAGTGCCGCGGCGTCCGTGATCGGCCCGGTGGTCGACTCGGCCACCTGCAGCGGAATGGCCGGCGGCGGTTCGTCGAGCCCGAAGGCCTGGGCGGTCGACTTGAGTTTGTCGGTGCCGGTGTTGAGCCCCAACTGAACGAACGCGGTGTTGCACGATTTCGCGAACGC
>NZ_JADDIL010000486.1:0-471 GCF_020826795.1 Microtetraspora sp. AC03309
GGTCTCGCCGGTGTCGTGGTCGCATCACTGGGTCTGGTCACTCCCGACCCTGGTGGTCACCGGCGTGCTCGCCTACCGGATGCGCAAGGACCGGCCGGCCGCGCTGTTCCTGGCGCTGGTGACCGTGCTCGGCTTCGCCTTGATGGTCTGGACACCCATCGACTTGCTGACGCCGCACCACGAAACCGCGGCGTCGGTGTTGCGCCAGTTGGCCGGTGACGCCTACCTGTGGTGGGCGCTGGTCGTCATCGCCGTGATCGGATTCGTTTCCCCATCCAGGGCGGGCCAGACCACCGCTGTGCCCGCCGCCCCGCTGGTGAAGCTCAGCGGGGGCGAAGCGGCCTAACCCGCTGCGGCGTGCGGCAGCCGGGAGGCCGGCTTGGTGGTGTCGACCGGCTGGCCGTTGGTCTGTTGTGCGCTCTCCTTGACGGCGGCGGCATAGATGTCGACGTACTCCTGACCGGACAGATC
>NZ_JADDIL010000487.1:0-471 GCF_020826795.1 Microtetraspora sp. AC03309
GTCCGGTGGGGGTGTCGACACTGGCCGTGGCAGTGGGCGAGGAAGCCACCACCGTCGAGGAGGTGTGCGAACCCTTCCTGGTGCGGGCCGGCATGGTGGCTCGCACGCCACGCGGTCGCGTGGCCACCCCACTGGCGTGGACTCATCTGGGTATGCAACCGCCGGTTACCGGACTGGGGCAGCCCGGGCTGTTTGAATAGACCTCATGGTCATCGCCGGTCTGGTATTCGCCGCACTCGCCGCGGCCCTGCATGTCTACATCTTCGTGATGGAGTCGTTGACCTGGACCTCCGCGCGTACTCGCGCCACGTTCGGCATCAGTGAGCAGGAGGCGCAGGCCACCAAGGAGCTGGCTTTCAACCAGGGCTTCTACAACCTGTTCCTCGCGATCGTCACCGTGATCGGGATCGTCGCGGTTGGCTTGGGGCACAACGCGGTTGGTGCTGCGCTCGTGTTCGCGGGGGTCGGTTC
>NZ_JADDIL010000488.1:0-469 GCF_020826795.1 Microtetraspora sp. AC03309
CCGCGGTGGTGGTGAGCCATTCGTCGAAACTCGCCCAACCCGACGGGCTGGACCCGCCGGTGGACGTCAGCGCGACCTTCCTGGTCACGGCCGAGGAGACCATGGCCTGTTCGGCCACGGGCACCAGGTCATCCTCGACGATGAATCCGGTGGCGTGACTGTGCCCGAGGATGTAGGAGATCTCTTCCGGCGTCAGCATGAAGTTGATCGGCACCAGCACCACACCGGCGCGGGCGGTGGCGAATGCCAGCACCGCGTACTGCCAGCAGTTGCGTGACAACAGAGCGACCCGGGCACCGGGAAGCAGGCCGTTCTCGTGCAATGCGGCCGCCGCGCGGTCCACCAGATGATCGAACTCGGCGAAACTCAGCACCACGTCGCCGTCGATGATCGCCGTTTTGTCCGGCTGCTTTCGCGCCGATCTGCGGGGGATGTCGGCGAGACTGTGACTGCGGGCCCGGGAGATGAC
>NZ_JADDIL010000489.1:0-469 GCF_020826795.1 Microtetraspora sp. AC03309
GGTTGTGGTCCCAGCCCCAGTAGGTGGTGGTGATGCGCTCGAGTAGTGCGGTGTCGGTGAGGGTGGGTTGTGCGTGTTCGGCGAAGCCGGGTTGGTTGTCCCAGTCCCAGTGTCCGGTGGTGAGGTGGGTCAGGGTGAGTCCGATGTAGGCGATCAGTGCGCGGACGACGGGGCGGTCGTCGTCGGTGAAGAGGTCTTCGGGTTGGTGGAACAGGGTGGTGATCACGTGTTCGAGTGCGCGTAGTGATTGGGCCGAGTAGTCCAGGGCGACTCCGTAGGGTTCGGCCAGCCCGGCCAGTCCCGCCACTGCGGGCGAGATCCCGTCGTCCCACTCATCAGCCAACTTCTGACGATCCACGTCGTCATCGTCTCCGATCTCGGCGGAGTTCGTCGTGGGCAGGCTTTGTCGGAGCTGAGGGCAAACGGATTCGAAGCCTGATCAGGCCATCGCCTATGATCGCCGGGTGGC
>NZ_JADDIL010000490.1:0-469 GCF_020826795.1 Microtetraspora sp. AC03309
GCAGCCCTTCCTCCTCGGCACCCCAGAAGCCGAACCGCACCGCGTTGTTCACCTGCGGTGAATCTCCCAGCTGCAGCGCAGTTTCCAGCACGGCAGCCACCCCGGAACCGTTGTCGTTGATGCCGGGACCTTCGGGAACGCTGTCGAGGTGCGCCCCGACCATCACCACGTCAGAGGTCGATCCGGTCTTGGTCTGGGCGATGACGTTGCGGGTGTGCTCGACGCGCACCCCGGCGACGAGCTTGATGGTGGTGGGGCCGGGTGCGTTGCGCAGCCTGGTGCCCTCATCCTTGGTCACGCTGACCACCGGGATCTTGACGTCGGTGTTGCGGCCCAGCGTGCCGCCCATCTTCTCCTCGTTGTCGGTGTTGACGACGATCATCGCCACCGCGCCGCGCTCCGCTGCGGCGGTCTGCTTGTCGGCGAAGGGGCAGGAGCCACGGTCGACCAGCACCACGGCACCCGCAAC
>NZ_JADDIL010000491.1:0-468 GCF_020826795.1 Microtetraspora sp. AC03309
CTTCAATCTGGTCGGCCGGTTGAGCTGCCTGGAGAACGTCCTGATCGGCGGTCTCGGAGAGCTGCGGCTCCCCCGCTATGGCGCGCTCACCTATCCCAAGGCGATACGCGCCGAAGCCCTGGCCTACCTGGACCGCGTCGGTCTGGCCGACTACGCCGACCGCCGCGCCGACACCCTGTCCGGCGGCCAACAACAACGGGTCGCGATCGCCCGCACGCTGATGCAGAAACCCGGACTGCTGCTGGCCGATGAACCCGTCGCCTCGCTCGATCCCGAAAATGCCAGTGTGGTCATGGATCTGCTGTTCCGGGTGTGCATCGAGGAAAAGCTGACCGTGGTCTGCACGCTGCACCAGGTCGACCTCGCACTCGGCTGGGCGCACCGCCTCGTCGGCCTGCGCAACGGCCAGAAGATCCTGGACCGGCCCGCGGTCGGGATGACCCGCGACGACGTCATGGAGATCTATCA
>NZ_JADDIL010000492.1:0-467 GCF_020826795.1 Microtetraspora sp. AC03309
ACCGGTCAGGATGCCGAGCGCGGCAACGCCCGAATTGCGTAGCGGGCACTGAGCAGGACCAGCGTCGTGGTGACCACGAACAACGGCCAGCCCATCGCCAGCCGTGCGACTGCGAGCAGTCCTTCCTGACCGGTGTCGTAGAGGTAGTTCTGCACCAGGAAGCGCGACCAGGACACCGTCGCCAGGACCGCGGTGACGACATTGAAGACCAGCCGCACTCCGGGTACCTGGCGCCAGGTGCCGTCGCGACCGGTGGCCCACGCCCAGATGACCCCGACCAGCGGGCGCCTGACGAGGATCGAGCCGGTCATCACGATGGCCGATGCCAAGGACATCCAGATACCCGGAAGGTAGAAGTCCTTGGCCTGGCCGGTCACCAGTGCCAGCAGCGCACAGGCCGCGACGCCGACGAATCCCCACAGTGCGGGCCTGACCGATTCACGGCGCAGCAGCTGCCAACCGAATTC
>NZ_JADDIL010000493.1:0-466 GCF_020826795.1 Microtetraspora sp. AC03309
GTACCAGCTGCTCGCCGGCCGTCGAAACATGTTCTTCGGCTGAGCTTTCCCCGCTCCATTTCGCCGGGGGAAGACCCGCGGGGGGAACTAGCTCTTTTGCCCAGCAACCATCTTGGCGATGGCGGCGTCGCGTGCCGCGGCGATCTGTGAACTGATCTCGTCGGCCTCGTCGATGGCCGCCTCGCCGAGCATGGTGACGATGCTGGTGGCAACCGGGTTGCCGTCGTCGTCGGTGACCTCGGCCCGGACCTCGGCGATCACGGTGCCGTGGGATTCGATGACCGAGTCCAGGTAGGAGTCGAACCACAACTTGTCGCCGACCATGATCGGCCGGTGGAAGATCAGCTTCTGGTCGCGGTGCAGCACGCGCTCCAGGTTGATCGGGATGTCGAAATTCTCGAACAGGTCCAGCTGAACCCGGCGGCCCGCTACCGCGAGGAACGTGATCGGAGCGACCACCGCGTCG
>NZ_JADDIL010000494.1:0-465 GCF_020826795.1 Microtetraspora sp. AC03309
TCTCATGCGTGCGCTGTGCAGCCATCAGAGCTTCGCGCGTCGCCCGTCCGGTTGGGCCCGGCGGCGAACGTGCAGCTTCCTGTTCGCTTCAGCCCGGCCCAGCGCGAAAGGCTGCACGTTGGTCACAGGGTCTGGCACGGGTCATACGTCTCGGGACGGTCAGCTGAGAACTCCGGAAGGCGCGTCCCGCTCGCCACGAAATACCCGCGGTCATCGGCGCGCCCGCCCGCATGCAGTCTGCCCTCGAACCTGCGCCCCGCGGCTGCCCCGGCCAACACCCGCCATGGCGCTCGCCCGGTCATGGCGAGGCTGTGCTCACCGAGTCGACCCAGTGTGTCGTAATCGCCTTCTTCCAACGCCCGCATAACGGCCCCGTCGTACACGTCCGCCTCGTTGGCGTTATGCGCCCGATCCGACGCCGTCATGCACGTCGACCCCTCGCCGATGACGATCAGTGCCACTCTC
>NZ_JADDIL010000495.1:0-465 GCF_020826795.1 Microtetraspora sp. AC03309
GGCCGTGGTGATGGCCTGGGCGACCATTCGACCGGCTCCTTTACCGGAGCCGGTCTTGCCGGCCCGCAGCCGCATCCCGGCGATCACCGGCGCCGCACCGGGGGTGCTGATCGTGGTCGCCAACGGCGAGAGTCCTTTGCGCAGGACCTGCTTGCCAGCGATTTTGGTGTGTCCGTAGGAGGCGCCTTGTTTGGCATGGCCGTAGACCGGTCGTAGCAGGGAGTCGATGTCGATGAACACACCGCTGTCGGATCCGGGTAGCAACTCAACGCGCCGGCAGAGGGCGGCCAAGTGTTCGCGCAGGACTGATTCGAGTTGGCGTGCGTGTCCGAAGGTGAACTCCCGCAACAGGGTTCCGATGGTTGATGGTGCGTACACATCGCCGAAGAGTGTTTTCATGCCCCCGGCCCGGACGATGTTGAGGTCATCAATGCTGTCGGCGCCGGCGCACATCCCGGCGATCAC
>NZ_JADDIL010000496.1:0-464 GCF_020826795.1 Microtetraspora sp. AC03309
GTTGTATTGAAATCGGCTGGGAATATGAGGAGTTCACGTCGATCACCACGGCGGTGGAGCGCAATCTGCGGGTGCTGTCGGGATACCATCATCCTCGGTTCGCTCCCCCCGAGAACGCTCGCGCGCTGATCGTGGCACGAGTGAGGGCGGCTGGAAGCGAAGGCTTGCAGTTGGCTGAGCTGGTCGACATAGTCCGTGATTGCACTGGTCTGTCTGACGAGCTTGTGGTCTGCGCGGTCTACCACATGCTGTGGAACGCGCAGTTGCACGCCGACCTCAACCGTCTGCTCGCCTGGGACGCGGTGGTGCGGTCATGATCGAAATTCAGGTCGGCGACCTCATCGAATTCCGCTGCCAAACATGGCAGATACGGGACCGGGATGCAGTGGCGCTACAACTGAAATGCCTCGACGACGGTAGTGAACTCACCCTGCCGATCGCGATGGTGACCTCTGACGACACCT
>NZ_JADDIL010000497.1:0-464 GCF_020826795.1 Microtetraspora sp. AC03309
TGCTCAGTGTCGCGGCCGTGCTGTGCGCGGGCGGCCAGCTCTATCAGAAGTACGTGGAGCTGCCGATCGCCGGACTGGCCCTGATCGTGATCTGTGCCCTGTCTGCAAGCGGCCGGGTCCGCCGGCATTGGCCGCTGGCGGCCCTGGCGACGCTGCAGACACTCCTGACGGTGGGAATCGTGGTCGTGCCCATTGTCAGCGCCATGGAGTGACGAGGGACCTGTGCCGGCGACGGCGTAACCCGAACCGTCAAGGGAACGGTGACACCAGCTACTGGCGCAAAGTTAGCTGATACCTGTTACGCTGCTGCGCAGAGTCACGCGCGGTTGCTCGGTGTGTGCGTGGTGTTCGGAAGAGAGTCATTTCTGGATCTCGTGGCGAGAGCGAAGGTCTGCGCGTGCTGTGTCGCTTGTGTGAGTCAGATCGGATGGTCAGCGTGCTTGACCTCGGCGCCACCCCGCCGT
>NZ_JADDIL010000498.1:0-464 GCF_020826795.1 Microtetraspora sp. AC03309
TTGTTGACCACCACGTCCGGCACCCCGTGCGTGCTGCAGACCTGCTCCACGAAACTCTCCACCGCATCGGCGTCGGACACGTCGAGGCCGTAGGCGTGGGCGACGCCGCCGCGCGCGGCGATCTCATCGGCGGTGGCTTTGGCCGAGGCCTCGTCGATGTCGCTGACCACGAGCTCGGCTCCCTGGGCGGCGAAGGCCAGCGCCGTCGATCTGCCGATGCCGCTGCCCGCACCTGTCACCGAAACCAAGGTGTCAGAGAAGGGTTCACGTGACCTGCCTACCTGCGCACGTCGCAGCGCACGAGCCGCGAGAGCGCCCTCGATGTGCTCGACGAGTTCGGCGGTGGCGTTGGCGATGGCGCGCCAGTGCGAGAACGGTGCCCAGTGGCCGGCCTTGAGATCACGGCGCCACAGCAGCGGCACCCAGGTGGATTCCTCGTCGTAGCCGTGCCCGCGCACCACGGG
>NZ_JADDIL010000499.1:0-463 GCF_020826795.1 Microtetraspora sp. AC03309
TGTCGGGGCTGCGGCTCGGCCTCATGCACGGCCGGCTGTCCGGTGACGAGAAGGACGCGGTGATGGGCCTGTTCCGGGCCGGGGAGATCGACGTGCTGGTGTGCACCACCGTGATCGAGGTCGGCGTCGACGTGCCGAACTCCACCATGATGGTGGTGATGGATGCCGACCGCTTCGGCATCAGCCAGCTTCATCAACTCCGCGGCCGGATCGGCCGCGGACAACACCCCAGTCTGTGCCTGCTGGCCACTCGCCTGCCGGAGACATCAAAGGCCGGTGAACGGATCAAGGCCGTTGCGGCGACCCTGGACGGATTCGCCCTGGCAGATCTGGATCTCGACGAGCGGCGCGAGGGAGATGTGCTGGGCCTCAACCAGTCCGGTCGCACCATCAACCTGCGCTTCCTGTCCCTGCGAGAGCATCTCGAGGTGATCCAGGAGGCTCGGGCGTTCTGCGAACAGCG
>NZ_JADDIL010000500.1:0-461 GCF_020826795.1 Microtetraspora sp. AC03309
CCCATCATCTCTTCTGGCGCAAGTGACGGCCTTCAGCCGAGCCGGTAGTCCGACGCGCGCTCGGACACTGCGGCACCGACAAGGTGCGTTCGAAGCGGCCGGTGCGAACCGCGCGCAGGGCGGCCGCGACGGCGTTCATGATCGGTCCTGCTTCTCATGCGGAAGGTACTGCTGCAGCTTCTGCTTGACGCCCTGCTTGATGAAACCCTTGGCATCTTCGTCCCCGCCGAGGACCGCTTCGACCAGAGACTTGGCCTGGTCATAGGTGGCGTGCGGCGGGATCGGCGGTACGTCGGGGTCGCAGCGCACATCGAGCACGGTGGGGCGATCGGCACCGAGGGCGTGGTCCCAGGCTCCTCCGAGCGCGTCGGGGTCGTCGATGTTGGTGCCGTGAAGGCCGAGGCTGCGGGCAAACGCGGCGTAGTCCACGTCCGGAAGGTCCTGCGACTGGGGGAACTTGG
>NZ_JADDIL010000501.1:0-460 GCF_020826795.1 Microtetraspora sp. AC03309
GGCGGGGCCAGCGGCATGATCGGCACGGTGCGGCTGCTGGGGCAGGCCACCGGCGCCGCGCTGGTGGCGGCGTGCTTCAACGTGTCGACCACCCATGGCGCCGTGATCGCGCTGTGGCTGGGCGGTTTGTGCGCCGCCCTGGCCAGCCTGGCGAGCTTCGCGCGGCTGCGCTTTGGCGCGATCGAACCGGCCGAAGCGCCCGCCGCACGGTGAAAAGACACTTTTATTACAGTTAATGTCGTTATATATCGTGGATCAATCGACACATACGTAAGATGTGCAACACGCGCTAAATATCAAAGGGGGCCGGGCCGTTGTCCGGGGTGAGGCAGTCTCCTACCCCCCTAGAAAGACGCGTATGACACAGTTCCTGAAAGACATCACCATCCGCCGCATGATCCTGAGCACGCTGCTCATGATCAGTGTCCTGTTCGCCGGCCAGGCGACCATCAGCGTCAAC
>NZ_JADDIL010000502.1:0-460 GCF_020826795.1 Microtetraspora sp. AC03309
GTCATCCAGAAGCTGAAGTTGTTCAGGAACGGAAAGGCCACGTCGCGCGCGCCGATCTGCAGCGGCACCACGTAGTTCATCAGCCCCGTGACCAGCGGCATGGCCACGAAGAAGATCATGATGACGCCGTGCGCCGTGAAGATCTGGTCGTAGTGGTGCGGCGGCAGGTAGCCGGTGGAATCGCCGAAGGCCACGGCCTGCTGCAGCCGCATCATGATGGCGTCGGCGAAGCCGCGCAGCAGCATCACCAGCCCCAGGATCATGTACATGATGCCGATCTTCTTGTGGTCGATGCTGGTGAACCACTCGTGCCACAGGTAGCCCCACTTGCGGTAGTAGGTGATGGCGCCCAGCACCACGATGCCGCCGATCGCCACCATGGCGAAAGTCGCCAGCAGGATCGGCTCGTGCAAGGGGATGGCGTCCCAGGTCAGGCGACCGAAGATCAGCTTGGTGAGGT
>NZ_JADDIL010000503.1:0-459 GCF_020826795.1 Microtetraspora sp. AC03309
CTCGGCGGCCTGGGCGTGGCGATCATCTCCACGTCCTCGGGCCTGCTCACCGACCGCCAGGCAGCACGACAGGGCGTGGGCGGCGAAGTCCTCGCTTACGTCTGGTAGGGGGCAGCAGAACATGTCGCGTATTGGTAAGCAGCCGGTCCCGGTTCCCGCCGGGGTCGATGTGACGATCGACGGCCGCAACGTCTCGGTCAAGGGCCCCAAGGGCACCCTGACCCTGGACGTCGCCGAGCCGATCACCGTCGAGCGCAACGATGACGGCGCCATCGTGGTCAGCCGTCCCGATGACGAGCGGCGCAGCCGCTCCCTGCACGGGCTGTCCCGGACCCTGGTCGCCAACCTGGTCACCGGTGTCACCGAGGGCTACACCCGCAAGATGGAGATCTTCGGCGTCGGCTACCGCGTCCAGCTCAAGGGTTCCAACCTGGAGTTCGCGCTCGGTTACAGCCACCC
>NZ_JADDIL010000504.1:0-458 GCF_020826795.1 Microtetraspora sp. AC03309
GTTGGCCAGCCTGCTCGCGTTGAGCATGCACCGCCAGCCGGACGGAGTGCTGGCAGCCGCGGGTACCGCGGTGGCCGATCGCGTCAGCCGCCTCCTGGAACCTCAGCGAGCGATCTGGTGGCATCCACGGTCGCTGGCGATGACGTCTGTGGTGATCGCGATGGCCGTTGCACCGGCCTTCGCGCTGACGTTGTGCACCTTGCAGCCGTAGGCGCGATCAGACGTCGTGACTGCTGCTCGGGCCGGTGCGGGGTCCATAGCGTTCGGCATAGGCCTGATGGATATGGGCGTTCTTCTTGCGGGACAACTCGTCGACGAGGCCTGGGTTCAGGCCGTGCTTGGCGAGCATGTGGCGCCGCCACACCTTGTTCAGTGCATGGGAGAAGTAGACGAACGGGATGAAGATCGGCACCGTCATGCTGGCGTGCAGGTAGAGCGACATCGGGATGAACCAGATC
>NZ_JADDIL010000505.1:0-458 GCF_020826795.1 Microtetraspora sp. AC03309
CCACCGCTGAGCAGATCCACCTCGGCGGCCTGCTTGGCCACCAGCACCGCCTGGCGCTGCGGCAGGATGATCACGCCGGTGACCAGCTCCAACGAGGTGACGGCGGCCAAGTAGCCGAACATCACCATCGGCTCGTGAAATGTGGTGTAGAGGTCATAGGGGCCTGCCCAGTCCCGATGGACCGCAGGATCAGCACCGACCACATGGTCGTAGGCGAGGATGTGGGTGAAGCCCAGCTCTTCGACACGCTGGCCGTATGCGCGCACCGCTCCCGGATCTCCGCCGAGTTCCGTCTGCGGAAATACCACACCTACGCGCATGTCACCTCCAACACCACTCCCCAACCCATTCGTACCTGCCACACTCCCACATCGGCAAAGCTCCTCGAGTCGGCGTTGGCAACTACCCGGCACCGACCACGTCACGAATGAACAAAACCCCGCGCTTTCCGGGATCGC
>NZ_JADDIL010000506.1:0-456 GCF_020826795.1 Microtetraspora sp. AC03309
GCGCTGCTCGTTGCGGGTGTCGATGGAGTTGACGTCGATGGTGGCGCTTACCGACGGCGTGCCGTCCTCGGCGACTGTGATCGCGCCACTGAACGTCTCAAAGCTGCCGCGGACCTTGCTCACCATGAGGTGGCGGACGGAAAAGTTGATCGACGAGTGCACGGGGTCGATGGCCCAGGTGCCTGCGGTCAGGTCGGTGGCTACTGCGACGGTCATGGTGTCTCCTTGGCTTCTTGGGCCGGTCGGTCCGGCACCTTCACCAAAGACTAACCGGACCGTAGTCCGATTCAATTCCCGGTTTCGCAGATTTTTTCCGCCTTTCCTGGCCGAGGGTGCGTGTCTGCTGCCCGGCGCGCCGCAAGATCCCCGCAGTTCAGGCACGCTCGTACAGGCATGAGGGGGCCAACTGCGGGCTATCGGAAGTACGCGTCACCTGCGCCGATGCTCGTGGAGTCC
>NZ_JADDIL010000507.1:0-456 GCF_020826795.1 Microtetraspora sp. AC03309
TCCACGGGCTGATGTCCGACGGCGGTATGGCCGAGTACACCGTCGTCCCGGCCGACATGCTGCACCGATTGCCTGACAACGTGTCTCTGGAGTTGGGCGCGCTGGTGGAACCGATGTCGGTGGCCTATCACGCCGCGACCTTGGGAGAGGTCGGTCCGTTGCACACCGCGGTGATCTTCGGCGCCGGGCCGATCGGCATCGGCGTCTGGTTTGCGCTGCGCGGCAAAGGGCTCGACGAGGTGTTCGTCGTGGAACCGTCCGAGACGCGGCGCGGCGCGATCGAGGCCCTCGGGGCCAGGACCCTGGATCCGGGAGCCATCGATGTTCCCGCCTTCATCGCCGACCGCACCGACGGCCGGGGTGCCGACGCCGCGTTCGACGCTGCCGGGGTGGCGCCGGCGATTGCCGCGGCCACGGCGTGTGTCGGTGCGCGCAAGCCGACGATCAGTGTCGCGA
>NZ_JADDIL010000508.1:0-455 GCF_020826795.1 Microtetraspora sp. AC03309
GGCAATTTCCTGCTCCTCAACACCGGCGAGAAGATCGTGCGTTCGGAGAACGGACTGCTCACCACGGTGTGCTACCAGTTCGGCGACTCGAAACCCGTTTACGCGCTGGAAGGTTCGATCGCGGTTACAGGGTCGGCAGTGCAATGGCTGCGCGATCAGTTGGGCATCATCAGCGGCGCGGCACAGAGCGAGGCGCTGGCCCGGCAGGTGACCGACAACGGCGGCGTCTACTTCGTCCCGGCGTTCTCCGGGCTGTTCGCCCCCTACTGGCGCTCCGACGCCCGGGGCGTCATCGTCGGACTGTCCCGCTTCAATACCAATGCCCACCTGGCGCGGGCCACCCTGGAGGCGATCTGCTACCAGAGCCGCGACGTGGTCGAGGCGATGGAAGCCGATTCCGGTGTGCACCTTGAAGTTTTGAAAGTCGACGGCGGCATCACCGCAAACGCCCTGTG
>NZ_JADDIL010000509.1:0-454 GCF_020826795.1 Microtetraspora sp. AC03309
ACTCTGGCCGCGGTGTGCGAGCGGGTCAAGGGCCCGGACTTCCCCACCAGCGGCCTGATCGTGGGCAGCCAGGGCATCGAGGACACCTACAAGACCGGGCGCGGCTCGGTCAAGATGCGCGGTGTCGTCGAGATCGAGGAAGACAGCCGGGGCCGCACCGGCATCGTCATCACCGAACTGCCCTACCAGGTCAACCACGACAACTTCATCACCTCGATCGCCGAGCAGGTGCGCGACGGCAAGCTGGGCGGCATCTCCAACATCGAAGACCAGTCCAGTGACCGGGTCGGTCTGCGAATCGTGGTGGAGCTCAAGCGCGATGCCGTGGCCAAGGTTGTGCTGAACAACCTCTACAAGCACACCCAGCTGCAAACCAGCTTCGGGGCCAACATGCTGTCGATCGTCGACGGCGTACCGCGCACCCTGCGTCTGGACCAGCTGATCCGGCTGTACG
>NZ_JADDIL010000510.1:0-454 GCF_020826795.1 Microtetraspora sp. AC03309
GACCGAGGCGCTGGCACTGCATGCCCGGGTGATCAACGAGGCGGGCGCGATCCACGGCAAGGCGGGCCGCAAGTCGACGGTGTCGGACTGGATGGAGATGGAGAAGGCGCGCGGCATCTCGATCACCTCCACCGCGCTGCAGTTCCCGTACCGCGACTGCGTCATCAACCTGCTCGACACCCCCGGCCACGCCGACTTCTCGGAAGACACCTACCGGGTGCTGACGGCCGTGGACTGCGCGGTGATGCTCATCGACGCCGCCAAGGGCCTCGAGCCGCAGACCCTGAAGCTTTTCCAGGTGTGTAAGCACCGGGGCATCCCGATCATCACGGTGATCAACAAGTGGGACCGTCCGGGCCGGCACGCCCTGGAGTTGATGGACGAGATCCACGAGCGGATCGGCTTGCGCACCACGCCCCTGACGTGGCCGGTGGGTATCGCGGGTGACTTCAAG
>NZ_JADDIL010000511.1:0-453 GCF_020826795.1 Microtetraspora sp. AC03309
GGGGCCGTCAACCGGTGGCACCGGATTCACGGTTCGCCTGCGCGACTATCGCATCGAGCAGGCCGGGCATCGCGACGTTCACCTCACGCACACGCAGCCTCTGGTGGATATGGCCTTCGCTGACGACACGCTCGGTAAGCCCGGCGTCGCGCAAGATGTTGAAGTGGTGGGTGGCCGTCGACTTGTTGATGCCGTCATAGAGCGCGGCACACTTCACCGGCTCACCGGCATCGTGTAGCCGTCGCACCATCTCCAGCCGGACCGGGTCTTGCAGGGCGGCCAGCAACTGCGACAGGGCAGCGACCGGACTCGGCGCCTCGACCGCCGGAACGTCTGCCATGAGCGTCCCCTGTCACCGGAAAATAAGTTTGATGAACGTCGAACCCCGCGTAGGCTCGGCCAGGTTCGATGAACATCAAACCTACCGGACGGGGAGTGGCGATGGCGCAGATT
>NZ_JADDIL010000512.1:0-452 GCF_020826795.1 Microtetraspora sp. AC03309
CGGTGGAGTACTTCACTTTCGAAACCGATCCTGCAGTTGCCGAGAAGCTCAAGTCGGCAGAGTTCAAGGTCGTCGCCGCCCGGAGCAGGGAGGTCTGACGTGACGGGGCCATTCGGCGGGCAATCGCCTGGTTTCGGAAGCGAATTCGGCGCGCATCCGCCGAACATCTTCGGACAATCCGGCCAACCGGTATCGCCAGCGCCGCGGCAAACCCACGGTGCCACATCGGTACTCGCGATCATTTCGGTGATCGTGGGTGTAGGTGCACTACTACTGGCGTTTGTGCCCTATTACGTCGGGTTGGTTGCCGCGGTGGCCGCCGTCGCCGGATTGACGACCGGAATCGTCGCGCTGGTGCGACGAGGAACCGACGGGCCGAATCTTGCTGCAATCGGCACTGCCACTTCGGCGCTCGCCCTCATCATGGGCATCGTCATGACCGTCGTCTATTC
>NZ_JADDIL010000513.1:0-452 GCF_020826795.1 Microtetraspora sp. AC03309
GAGTACTTGACCGCATCGGGGAGCTGCCCCTCGATGTTGGCCAGAACCGCTGCAGCGCTGAACATCCCGTGTGCGATGACCGTGGGGAAGCCGAACAGCTTGGCGGCGATCGCGTTGGTGTGGATGGGGTTGTGATCCCCGCCGATCGACGCGTAGTTCCGAATCTGGCCCGCGGTGATGCTCAGAACCGCGTTGGGCGGCGGCAGCTTCGGCTGCTTCTGCGGTTCCGGTTTCGGTTCACCGGACAGGCTGGTCTTCTGCTGGTGCAGGAACGTCGTCACCTGGTGCCACGCCGGGTCATTTCCGACCTTGAGTTCGGTGACGATGTCCACCAGCAGGCCCTTGCGGTGTTCACGCAAATTCTCCGCGTGTACGGCGGCGCTGACGGTGTCGGTCACCTTGATCGGCCGGTACTGCGTGATGTGGTTCTCGATGTGTACCGAACCCATTGC
>NZ_JADDIL010000514.1:0-452 GCF_020826795.1 Microtetraspora sp. AC03309
GCACCGGCCGAGACCAAGGCCGAGGAGCCCAGCAGCACGCCGGCCCCGGCCGCTCCCGCCACTTCGCAGACGCCTACACCGCCGAGCGGGGTCACGGCGCGCGTGGGGTCGGGCCCGGCCGGTGATGCGGTGGTCACCGAGTTCGACATTCACGACGGATTCACCAAGAGCATGATCGCCCGCAATGCCCAGCGCGAGACCGTCGAGATCCTCAAGTGGGCCGACGAGGCTTACCCGCAGGCCGCCGAGGTGACCGTGCAGGGCCGGTTCCCGATGAAAGACGCCTACGGCAACACCTCGAACATGACGATCCTCGACGTCACCTATTCACGGGCGACGCTGGACAAGATCAATTTCGACGGCATCGACAGCGACAAGATCTGGGATATCCGCGACTACGGCACGGTGCATTCGGAGTTGCAGCAGTAACACCCCCCGACCACTCAGGGCCC
>NZ_JADDIL010000515.1:0-450 GCF_020826795.1 Microtetraspora sp. AC03309
TCTCGCGGTTGACCGAATGCAGGTACGGGATCGCGAGGAACGGAGTGATGTAGAAGATGTCGTAGAGCCACCACCCGACGACCGGCAGCACGACCCCGGCGAACCGGACGTCGGCGTACATCGTCATGTTGAACACGTACAGACACCAGATGAGCACGCCCATCCAGCAGGTGATGATCATCCACTGGTGGCCCCAGCGCTTCATCTGCAGAAAGCCGATCGCTGCGGCGCACCGCATCGCGAAGACGGTGAGGATCATGCCGAACACCATGGACTTCTCGCCCGGCCCGGCGGCGCCTCCCATCCACAGTTCGTTGTAGTGCCAGAAGTACCCGGCGTCGAACATGGCGCCCCAGCCGACCATCAAGACCCGGTTGATCAGCGTGTGGTTGGCGACCAGGTCGAGGGCCCACCCGAGGCTGTTGAGCATGCCGTCGATGAGTACGAGAT
>NZ_JADDIL010000516.1:0-447 GCF_020826795.1 Microtetraspora sp. AC03309
GGAGAGGTCACCCGGTGAGGCTTGGTTGACGAAGAAACCCAGCACCGCGGTGTCGACGCAGGCATCCCCGTTGAAGACCACGGTGTGTTGGGTGCCGTTGAACGAGATGAGTGAGGCGCCCATTTGCCGGGCCAGATCCACACCGGCTTGATACGGCGTGGCCGGGTCGCCGGTGGTCGACACCACCACGACCTTTCCGGGGCCGGGTCCCGTCACCGGGTGCGGCGCTGACGTCGCCGGCACCGGCCACAGTGCGCAGATGTCGCGGGGTGCGTAACCCGTGAACTCGCCGTAGGACATGAACGGGGCCGCGGCACGCAGACGCCGATCGGCGTCGGCCCACACCGCCGGATCGGTGGGGAACGGCGTGTCGACACACCGGATCGCGGTGAACGCATCCTGCATGTTCTTGTAATGCCCGGCGTCGTTGCGACGCCAGTAGTCGTC
>NZ_JADDIL010000517.1:0-447 GCF_020826795.1 Microtetraspora sp. AC03309
GCGGTGCTCGGTCCGTTGGGCAGGCACGCCGACGATCTCGACCTGGGCCTCGACGTCATTGCCGGACCGGACCGTGACAACAGGGCGGCCTGGCGGTTGGACCTGCCGCCCTCGAGGGCACAACACCTCCGCGAGTTCCGGGTCGCGGCGTGGCTCGACGACTCCTTCTGTCCGGTCGACCGCGAGCTGGTCACCGCCATGGAGTCAGTGCTGACGGCGGTGCGGTCCGCGGGCGCGGTGGTGGAGGAGCGCAAAGGGCCGGTCGGCCTCGAGGAGACGATGGCGCTCTACCGGCCATTGCTCATGGCCCAAAGCGGGTTGATCGAACCGGACGAGTCCTACGCAGCACTCGTCGAGCTCGCCACGGCAGAACGATCAGAAGGGGCGGAAGCCGGATTCGCCTCGCAGATAACGGTTCGCTTCCGCGATTGGCATGGGCTCGACGAG
>NZ_JADDIL010000518.1:0-446 GCF_020826795.1 Microtetraspora sp. AC03309
CCGAAAGTGCCGGCCACTGCCGAGCAAGCAGCGGCCTTGTCCGATCACGAACGGGCGATTCTGGACGAGCTGCGCAACGTCGACAGCTTCTGGCCGCGGCGTGTGATCGACTCCGCACTTCGCAACTACGATCCGGAAGAAACCGACGACGACATGAAAATGTCGTTCAAGAAGATCCGCGATTCGGCAATCGTGCTGGCGTCGGATCGACCCGATCTGGACCCACTCAGCGACCGGTATGTGCGGCCGCTGCCCCCGGAACGCCGCCCCACAATGGACGACGATCACACCGAACCAGATCCGGCCGAAGCCGCTGCGGTCTGGCAGCCGCTGGGACTGGCCGACGGCCCGCGAACGGCCGACGGTGATGCGGTGCCGCCGACCTTCGCCGGTCCGGTCGACGGATTCGATGACGAGTACCTGCCCGACACCGAAGAGGAATACGG
>NZ_JADDIL010000519.1:0-445 GCF_020826795.1 Microtetraspora sp. AC03309
GTATCGGACCGGGGATTTGGTGTGTTGGGGGGCTGACGGTCAGCTGCAGTATGTGGGTCGTGCTGATGAGCAGGTCAAGATTCGCGGGTACCGCATCGAACTGGGCGAAATCCAATCTGCCCTGGAAGATCTGGACGGGGTGAGACAAGCCGAGGTCATAGCCCGAGAAGACCGCCCCGGCGACAAACGCCTGGTGGGCTACATCACCGGCAGCGCGGACCCGGTCGCGGTTCGTGCGGCATTGTCGGAGCGGTTGCCCGGTTATATGGTGCCCGCGGCGGTGGTGGTGCTCGACGCCTTGCCCTTGACGGTGAACGGCAAACTCGACAAACGCGCTCTGCCTGCCCCCGACTATGCCAACGGTCAGGAATACCGCGCTCCGGCGACTCCCGTGGAGGAACTGCTGGCCGGCATCTATGCGCAGGTGCTCGGTCTGGAACGGGTC
>NZ_JADDIL010000520.1:0-444 GCF_020826795.1 Microtetraspora sp. AC03309
ATTCCAAGGTTTCCACGGTGTGGACCTGGCCGGACCGGCCCGGCGTCGCCGGCTGCGCCGCGCTGGAGGGCACCGTGTTGGTCAACCTGGTCAACGTGAAGAAGACGGTCGCCGTGCGATTGGCGCCCGATACCGGCGCGGTCACCGGTGACCCGGAGGTGGTGCGGGAGAATGTGCGCGGTCACGCGTGGGCACTACAGCTCTCGCCTGACGGCAACGTCTGGGGCGCGACGGTGAATCGAACCGCCGGAGACGCCGAGAGTTTCGACGACGTCGTCTTCCCACTGTTCCCACAGGGTGGCGGCTTCCCACGCAGCAACGCCGACAACACCTGAGGCACAACGACTTTCGGCCTGACTCAAGCAGCCGGGCGCTGGGGGTGACGCATGCGCCGAGGTCGCGACATGAATATAAAGGCCTCTGGCGAGCATCACGATCTGATAA
>NZ_JADDIL010000521.1:0-442 GCF_020826795.1 Microtetraspora sp. AC03309
GTTGAGCACCTGCTTGGCTTGAAGGATGGCCAGCATTGACGATGTGGCGCCGGAGTTTGTGCGTTGCTTCGTGTATTTCTCCGTCTTCACAAACAGGCGCAGGTCGGCGAGCAACCGCTTGTCGCGACCAAGGAAGACGCGGAGCTCATCTTTACCCGCGCTTTGCATCTTGATTTCGTCGTCGGTGTAACTCGTCTCGGGGGTGATGAAGTGGACGGTCAGCTCGCGCTGATTGCCTTGGACAATGTCATCGAGCTTGTATCCGAAGGCGAAGTCCTGGCCGTTCTTCGCGTACTTCATCTTGTTGGTCTTCAAGATGTCGGACGAGAGGTACTTGAAGAGCTTGCTGGAGACCTCGGACGAGTCGATGTCGACACCCTTGATCTCCTTCTCAATCTCCTGTTCCTCGTTGGTGAGGTACTCGTAGATGTTGCCGTTGCGC
>NZ_JADDIL010000522.1:0-442 GCF_020826795.1 Microtetraspora sp. AC03309
CAGCTTCGCGCCGATCAGCCGCGCCTGCGCGTCGGCGCTCTCGGCCAACTGCGCCATGCCGTTCTCGAGCTGCTTGCCGGTGTACCAGGCCGTGCCCGTCCAGATCGCGCCCAGCGCCAGCACGGCGCAACCCACCGCTACCCATTTCCGCATGATGTCCGTCCCGCTTCCCATTTGCGTCGGTCCCGCATGGACCGCAGCCGCCAGCATACGCCGCGCATGAAAAACGGGCTGCCGCGCCCGAAGGCGCCGCAGCCCGTGTAGGGCGCCGGCATCACGCCGGCACCGGAGTCTGGCCCGCGCCTCAGCGCATGCCGCCCATCGCGCCGCTCATGACCATCATCACGAACTGCTGCAGGGGCATCTTCTTGCCGTTGAAGTCCACTTGGCCGTCGGCGTAGTTCAGGTAGGAAACGATATTGTCGTTTTCCGCCTTGGCCAC
>NZ_JADDIL010000523.1:0-442 GCF_020826795.1 Microtetraspora sp. AC03309
GATCCGCATTTTCATCGAACCGGACAGCAACGAGAAGCTCACCGTTCGGCTGGCCGACGGCCGCAACGGCCGCACGCTGCTCAGCTCGACCAGCCAGGGCTACGACCGGCTCTCACGCGCCGAGGAACTGGCCCGCCGCATCGCCCCACGCGGTGACGAGGCGGTCGAGCTGGTCATCCGCAGCGCCGCGGGCAAGGTCATGCGCCGTGAAACCCTGTGGGACCCCGCAGCAGAAGCGGGGGCCGCATAGATGGACGGTCGGCCACTGAGCGCCGAGCCCGAGCAGGGGACGCCGGCCACCCCGGCGTCCCGCTCGTTCTCCATCGGCCAGGTGCTCACCCTCGCGATCCCGCCTGCCGAGCAAGTGTTCTGCAGCTACACCGATCTGCTCGACGTCTTGGGCTACATGCTCAACGACGTTCCGGCAGCGTCGGATATCGAC
>NZ_JADDIL010000524.1:0-442 GCF_020826795.1 Microtetraspora sp. AC03309
ACAGCGCGACGATCAGCATCGGCCCGAACACCAGAGTCAGTGAGGCGAGCCCGAAGATCTGACTGACTAATACGAGCACCGGCGCCAGCACGAGCGCGATCTGGATCGGGCTGTTGAGGATGATCGAGAAGGCGTACTCCGATTGGTTTTTGGCGGCCAGTTGTACACCGACGACGTTCTCCACCGCGTTGCCCGCGATGGCCACGATCACCAGACCGGCGAATGCCTGCGAGATGTGCAGCGAGTCCATCGCCGGTTCCAGCGCGGCGACGAACCAATCGGAGACGAATGCCGCCAATCCGCCCGCGATGGCGAGCATGCCGATCGCCAAACCGACCGGCCAGCGTGGCTGTTCTTTGTGCGGCTGGGGCACGGGCTCGCTGGTCTTGTTCTTGTCGCGGCTCAGCGAATACGGCAACGACAGTCCGAACAGCACCAGCAG
>NZ_JADDIL010000525.1:0-441 GCF_020826795.1 Microtetraspora sp. AC03309
CTTCTGTCCCAATCCCGCTCATTCAGGTGGTCCTTCCCGCGCACACCTGATGATTGGTACCGCATCCTGCGCACGCGCTGCAACCGGGAAGGCGCCGCACGCTGCGACGTTGCGATCACAAGTTGGCTACCGGGCGGTTACGACGCCCTCGCCTTCTAGCTTCGTGGGATCGCCTGGCAAACAACCATTCTCGTTAGGCGTGGGGTGTTCACGACGGGAAGTACACCACCTGATTACAGAACAAGGCGAGCGGACGGCTGATGTGGTTGGCCGCGGTGGCAACTGCTGCGCGCGTTTTCACATCGTGATCCCCGTACTCCTCGACGCACAGTGATTCGAGGGTGTCACCGGCGACGTGCCGCGGTGGATCTCCCTTTTCTTCATCTGGACCTGCGTTCTGATCGTTGGGCGCCTGGAGATCAGTGTCTGATCGCCAGACGG
>NZ_JADDIL010000526.1:0-441 GCF_020826795.1 Microtetraspora sp. AC03309
GCCTCGCGCGGCCATGCCATAGAGTCTCGCAAAATGTCTGCCGATCACCGAAATCCGCCGTACCGCTTGGCTGGTGCCGTGTTTCTGGCGATCCTCGCGCTGCTACTGGGGTTGATCGTCGCGCAGTTTCAGGGCGCTTTCGAACCCAAGGCACCGCTGACCCTTCTGGCGTCCCGGGCCGGCCTGGTCCTTGATCCGGGTTCGAAAGTGACCTACAACGGCGTCCCGATCGGACGGGTGGCCGCGGTGGCCACCGACAACAGTGATCCGGTACGGGCACGGGTGCGGCTGGACATCGATCCGCAGTATCTGGACCTGCTGCCGGCGAACGTGCAGACCTCGATCCAGGCGACCACGGTGTTCGGCAACAAGTACGTGGCCTTCACCTCACCGGAACATCCGAGCCCGCAACGAGTTTCGACTTCGACTCCGATCGACGTC
>NZ_JADDIL010000527.1:0-441 GCF_020826795.1 Microtetraspora sp. AC03309
CCACACCCTGACCGGTGACGGCCTGGGCATCATCTTCCGCAAGGGACTTCCCTTGGAGGACATGGAGTTCCACCAGTTCCACCCGACAGGCCTGGCCGGCCTGGGCATCCTGATCTCCGAGGCCGTGCGCGGCGAGGGCGGCCGGTTGCTCAACGGCGAGGGCGAGCGGTTCATGGAGCGCTACGCGCCGACCATCGTCGACCTCGCGCCGCGTGACATCGTCGCCCGCTCGATGGTGCTCGAGGTGCTCGAAGGCCGCGGCGCCGGACCGAACAAGGACTACGTCTACATCGACGTGCGTCACCTCGGCGAGGACGTGCTGGAGGCAAAGCTCCCCGACATCACCGAGTTCGCCCGCACCTACCTGGGTGTGGACCCGGTCAAGGAACTGGTGCCGGTCTACCCGACCTGCCACTACGTCATGGGCGGCATCCCCACCAC
>NZ_JADDIL010000528.1:0-441 GCF_020826795.1 Microtetraspora sp. AC03309
CTCGAAGCCCGGGTGACCGCCACCGAGGCGTCGGTGATGGCCTGTTCGTAGCGCTGTCGCACGTCGCGGGGTTCGGCTCCGGCGATGAAAGCGGTGGCTGCGGCGGCGTCTGCGACCGACAGTGTGGTGTAGAGCTGACCCGCCGCGAACGCCAGGGGCTCGGTGTGGTCGAGCACCGTGGTCAGCGCCTGCTGTCGGTCGTTGATCGTGGTGGAGGTGGCGAATGCACTCGCGATGACCAGACCGGCGAGCACCACGCCGATGGTCAGGATGCGGCCGGGGGTGGTCCACAGAAACCACCACCGCGGGTGGGCAGGAGTAGTCGGCGACCGGGACGCGAGCGGTTCGGTCGAGGGATGTGCCAACTCCACAGTCACCTGCGCACGGACCTCATTTATTTCGGTGCTTACGGCTGCCCCCACACTATAAAAAGTTTCTAAG
>NZ_JADDIL010000529.1:0-441 GCF_020826795.1 Microtetraspora sp. AC03309
TGACGCCCAGGACCCGGGCCTTTCCGTCGGCGATCTCCCCGACCACCAGTGGGGTGCCGCCGGACGCGGAGATGCCGTCGACCAGGTGTCCGACCTCTTCGGTCGGGTGCCCGCCACCGTCCCGGATCCATTTCATGACCGCGGTGGCCGCGCCCTTACGCACCTGGCGGCCGTCGACGTCCACGCCCGACATGCGGGTCTGGGCCGTGAACGGCACCCACACCGCGTGGGTCAGCTCGCCCGGCCGGCGCTCGCGCAGGCCGTGGGCCTCCTTGGCGTGGACCACGATCGAGCGGCCCTCGGGGGTCTCGTCGGCGAGGCTGGCCAACTGGGCCGCCGTGGCCAGCTCGTCGGCGCCGACACCGCTCGCGGGGACGAACTCCGACGCCTGCCGGTTGCCCAGGGTGATCGTGCCGGTCTTGTCCAGCAGCAGCGTGCTGA
>NZ_JADDIL010000530.1:0-439 GCF_020826795.1 Microtetraspora sp. AC03309
ACGATGACGCCCTCGTCCAGCGCATCGCGCAGGCGACCGGGGGTGACGTCGATGATCTTGGCGTTGCCGTGGGTGCCGGTGGTGACGATGCCGGCCTGCGAGCCGGTGAACGAGCGGGCCTGCGCACCGAGAGACTCGATGGCCATCGCGACCAGGGCGTTGGAGATGCGCTCACCGGCGGTCAGCAGCATGTCCATCTCGCGCGCAGGCGGGGCCGGGGAGACCTGGCGGGCCAGGTCGAGCAGGTCGTCGGTGGTGTCGCCCATCGCGGAGACCACCACGACGACGTCGTTGCCGGCCTTCTTCGTCTCGACGATCCGCTCGGCTACGCGACGGATCCGATCGGCATCCGATACCGAGGATCCGCCGTACTTCTGTACGACGAGCGCCACTGTCTAACCCTTCGAGCTTCGGGAATGAGTCCCAGACAGGATAAGGG
>NZ_JADDIL010000531.1:0-439 GCF_020826795.1 Microtetraspora sp. AC03309
TTGCACGCGCTGGAGGACGTGGACGACGAACTGCCAGACCGCGACGGCCAGCGGGTCGAACTTCTCGTGGCGCGGTGTGAGGCATTGCTGGCCGCGGGCGATGTGTCGTCGGCGGCCGGTGCAGTGGCGGACCTGAAGGAAGGAACACACAATTCAGCCCGAGTCGCAGCGTGGGCGACATGTTTCGATGGCGAACTGTCCATGCTTGTCGACCCCGAGCGCCTGAACGAGATCGAATCCGCAGTAGCCGCCGCCGCAGCGACACTGGCCGAATTGGGCGACGCCGCGGGGGAGGCCAAAGCACACACGGTTCGAGCGGGATGTCTGGCACGCCTCGGGCGGGTCGCCGACTGTGAGGTCGCATTGGACCACGCACTGGCCGCAGCGCGCCAGGCAAACGAGCACCGATTGGTCAATTCGGTGTTGGCAGGCGCTCCGC
>NZ_JADDIL010000532.1:0-438 GCF_020826795.1 Microtetraspora sp. AC03309
CTCATACACAGGCACCAACCGACAAATCGTCACTGTGACGTAACACTAGCCTGAGATCGGGGTAATGAGGAGCGCGTTAGTGGCCGTCACCACCGACGGATCGACGTGAGTATCGGCGTACACATCCCAGTCGACTGGCGACTGGATCCCCGGCGGGGCGACCGGCGGCGCCGCGACGCTTGGTCCGGGTTACACATCGCGCAGCCGCCACGAACGAGACGGTAACGGTCGGGTACGAGATGAGCCCGAGGCGGCTCCGCACGCACGGCGAAGATATCGATGTCCGATCCGGAAGAAGGTGAGAGTGGATCAGTGCCGTGACGTGGGCACTCTCAACTAGTTTTGGATCGATTTGAGTCTATCTTTCCGCGAAGAGATGAGAGTGCCGGCCAGAGTCCAGGAAAACTTGAGAGTGCCGGACACCACAGAGTGAGGGCT
>NZ_JADDIL010000533.1:0-438 GCF_020826795.1 Microtetraspora sp. AC03309
TCCTTGACCAGGCCGGAAATGCGTAGCGACGTCGTCATGCTGATTACTTCTTGCTCTTGGCGGATTCGCGGTCGTAGGCGGCGCGGTTGAAGCTTTCGCCGCCGGATTCGGCGACCTGGCGCACGATGGCCCAGTCCTTCTGATAGGTCACCGGATAGAAGCGGTCGGCGCCGTCGAAGGCCTTGGACATCTCGGCCGGGAAGCGGTAGTCGTAGAAGCACTTGAGCATCTGGTCGCGGAACTTCGGCTCCAGGTCATGCGCGTAGGCGAACGACGAGGTGGGGAATTTCTCGCTCTTGTAGATGACGCGGAAGTCGGCTTCCTTGACCTGGCCGCGCTCGATCATGCGCTTGAACACGTCCGAGGCCACGGCGGCGGCGTCGTAGTCGCCCGAGTTCACGCCCATGACGGACTGGTCGTGCTTGCCCGAGAACACCA
>NZ_JADDIL010000534.1:0-437 GCF_020826795.1 Microtetraspora sp. AC03309
GTCGTGAACTGCCATTTTACGTTGCCGGTCGGATGGCGGTGCGCACGTGCCTCTATGCTGACGCTTGTGACCGCATCCGATCGGGCTGCCGGGGAATCGATCGCACAGCAATCCGGGCCGCACGATGGTCGGCCGGTGCGCACGGCGGCGTTCTTCGACCTCGACAAGACCGTCATCGCCAAGTCGAGCACGCTCGCTTTCAGCAAACCTTTCTTCAATCAGGGTCTGCTGAACCGCCGCACCGTCCTCAAGTCGACCTACGCCCAGTTTCTGTTCCTGATGTCCGGCGCCGACCACGACCAGATGGACCGCATGCGCAGCTATATCACCAACATGTGCACAGGCTGGGACGTCGAACAGGTCAAGTCGATCGTCGGCGAGACCTTGCACGACATCGTGGACCCGCTGGTATTCGCCGAGGCCGCCGAGCTGATCGC
>NZ_JADDIL010000535.1:0-437 GCF_020826795.1 Microtetraspora sp. AC03309
CGGCGCGCACGGTGTCCCGAGATCGCCGGAGCGGGTGATGAATTGATGCACCGAGCACCGCAACGGCCACCGGAGCCCAAGCACATCGAAATGCCGTATCCGACCCCTGCGAGGGCAGGTTAGGCTAGGCGCACAGCGTTGGCCGGCACACCATTACGGGTGTCACCGCTCGGGGATCAGGGGACATGGCAGACAACGAGTTGCGCGTGGATCCAGCGGTATTGACGGCGACGTCGTCCACCTCGGCCAAGCTGGGCACCGACGTGGCCGGACTGCGGGTCGGCGACTCGCTGACCGCCGCCGGGTCCGCCGCCTCGGGGCTGCTGTCCGGAGCCGCCACGCGCGACCTCGGTTCCAGCATCGACCAGACGTCGAAGAAGCTGGGCGAAAGCTGGGCGAAGTTCTCCGAGAAGACGTCGAAAGCCGCTGAGCTGTAC
>NZ_JADDIL010000536.1:0-436 GCF_020826795.1 Microtetraspora sp. AC03309
ACCGCCAACAGGGCGACGAGTCCGGGCCGCACCGGCAGCGACGGCAGATGATCGAACGGGTTGCCGGCCACGATACGGCCGTCGTGGCGGCGCAGCGGCGAGAGTCTCGACGCGACCGTGCTGTACACCTCGAACGGGTCGGCGCTTTCCAGCCAGCGCTGTCCGCAACACAACGCGCCGGCGAGAGTGACCGCGAGGTAGATCAGCAGCCAGTTGCGAATGGCCGCAAGCGATCCCGGGTCAGGGCTGGCCAGCTCCAACCACACGAACGCGAACAGCCCGACTGCGGCCGGCCAGTAGCCGAGCTGCTCGGGATAGCGCAGCGGGGCCTGAACCGGCAAGAACCGGTACAGCGCTCGGACGGGAGAGATCAGCCGCCACACCGGGCCGAACAGCACCGATGCGGCGACCAGTCCCACCCACAGCAGGACGTAGA
>NZ_JADDIL010000537.1:0-436 GCF_020826795.1 Microtetraspora sp. AC03309
GTGTTCACCATGGCGCTGACCACCGCGGGCGTCGTGGTCGTCATCGGGGCAGGCATCTACACGCTGGCAATGGCCGAACTGCAGTACGTGGGAGTTCGGCGGATTCCCGCCTGATCGTCAGACCCCTCCGGTGCCCAGAGCCCACGGCTCTGGGCACCTTCTGACGAGATAATGACCCGGTGGAATTGCAGTGGGCGCCGGAGCACACCGAGCGGTTGCGGACGGTACGGGTCGGTTGGGACGGAACGGAAGTGGGCGCACCGTGTTTCGCGCCGGACTGGGAGACCGAGCCTGGCGACCTCGATCTGCTGCGCATCGCCGCGGGGTTCGGTGTCTGTACGGCAGGCGAATACACGTATCAGCGGCCACCGGCCGACCACGAATACTCGCTGTTCGTCGAGGACCTGCCCGAATTCAGTACCTTCGATTTCACCGG
>NZ_JADDIL010000538.1:0-434 GCF_020826795.1 Microtetraspora sp. AC03309
GTCGTGCACCGCGGGCAGCACTTCGGCGGCGAACAGCTTGGTGGACTCCATGGCCTTCTCATACGGCATGGTGCCGAACTGCGGGACGATGGTGACCTCGCAGAACGAGCAGGCCTCCTGCGCGGCCCTGAGCTTCTCGAACACCGTCTCCGGCGTGCCGATCAACAGGTTGGAGGCGTGGTATCCGGGCGGGCCGCCCGTCTTCTGGTTGCCGACCTCCGAAGCCAGCACCGCCGTCGCGCTCGCTTCCCGGGCGGCGTATGCCTCATAGCCCTTGACGCCCTTGAAGTTCGACGCGTCGGCAAAACCGTAGTGCACGTTCACGTCTCGGTTGGCGGTCCAGATCCATTCTTCGGTTTGAGCCACCTCGTCTTCGGAACCCACGCAGTACATGAACATCACGTTCTTGGGTTGACAGGGCCCCAGACCTTCTT
>NZ_JADDIL010000539.1:0-434 GCF_020826795.1 Microtetraspora sp. AC03309
GTTGATCGTCGTGTCGCAATGCGGCGTTACCGTCGGGCAATGCAGGAGATTCCGCTGCCGGCGCAGCCGCGTCATCAGGTGTGGCTGATCCTCAACCACGCCGCCTCCGCGGCGGTCCTGGGCCTGTGCGCCGCGCTCCCGGCCACCGGTGTCACCTTCCTGCTCGCCGTCGGCGCGAGCTGCCTCACCAGCGGTGGCTGCGACACCCGGACCATCCTCGACACCTTGGTACCCATTGTCGCCGTCGTGGTCTGGACATTCACCACACTGCTCGCCGGCACCCGCCAGATCCAGAGCCTTCTCTCGACCGATCGCCACACACGCACTCCGACGCCCACCACACCGAGGGGAATCTACCGATGACCACTGCAGCATCCGACGAAGACCGCGGCCTCTACCGCAAATACACCGTCACACCTGAAGGGGATGTGCTC
>NZ_JADDIL010000540.1:0-434 GCF_020826795.1 Microtetraspora sp. AC03309
GATAGTCGAGTTTGCGCCGCACGCCCGTGAGTTCGCGGCCGATGCTGCGCAGCGCGGTGCGGTCCTGAGGCGGGAGATCCGAGAGCTCGATGTGTTCGTCGACGTGGGCATCGGATCCGGCAGAGTCCCAGCGTGCGGCCCGGACCCGCCAGCGGATGCTGGAGCCGATCGCGTGACATTTGGCCAGCGCCCGGGCGTCGTCGGGATCCAGGTACCGGGTGCCGGCGGCCGCACCTAGGCGGTCGGCGGTGGCCAGCGCATCGGAGCCGCAACTGAGTCCAGCCCAACGGGCGATCCGCACCACCGGGTCGACGGCGGCATGTTTGATGTCGACACGGCCATCCCCGGACGTCAGCGTTCGCAGCCGGGAGGGGATGTAGGCGCGGGCGAAGGTGGCGTCCTGCAACATGGCAGCCAGCGCCGCGGGTTGTGCC
>NZ_JADDIL010000541.1:0-433 GCF_020826795.1 Microtetraspora sp. AC03309
GTGCTGCTGGCGACGGCGTCGCCCTATCTGATGCTGGCGGCACCGATCGCGGTGCTGCTGCTGATGCTCGGTCGCCGATGGGTGCTGACGGTGCTGGCCGTGGGGCTCACTCTGACGGTCGCGCTGATCCAGGTGCCGCACTTCCTCGGCCCTGAGCAGGTGACTGCGCAGTCGGCACCGCTGCGGGTATTCACCTCGAATCTTGGTATGGGACTCGGGGATCCGGCTGCCGTGGTGGCCGCTGCCGAGCAGGCCGCCGACGTCGTCGTGCTGCAGGAGCTCACGCAGGAAGCCGCCGACGGGGTGATCGCGGCAGGGCTGGAGAAATCCTTCCGCCACCGCATCTTCGACCCGGAGCCGATGGCCGGTGGCTTGGGGATCTGGAGCAGATTCCCGTTGACCGACAGTGCTCACGTTCCCGGCTACTCCATGG
>NZ_JADDIL010000542.1:0-433 GCF_020826795.1 Microtetraspora sp. AC03309
GTTGAGCAGCCGCACCCCGAAGGTGGGGTCCTGCACGACAGGGCGGGCGCCCGCACCGAGTGCGCCGATCGCCATCAGTACGGTTCCGGTGGCCCCGAACAGCCGGGTACGGCGTTGTGCGATGACCTCGGCGGGGTTGAGCGGGGATCCGACAGCCCGTTCATCACCGTGCCACCGGGCGATCGATGAGCTGAAGGTCGACAGGCGGCTTGCCATCAGGGCAGCGTAACGGTCGACCGGGGCGGTCTTCGCCATGCGGCGGTGGCGCAGGTCACGTAAGGGTGCCCTTGCTAGAACCCGGGGCGGAATTCCGTCACAATGGTGTTGTGAAAATGCGTCGGGAGACTACGGGTTCGGTTTCGAGCCCAGTTTCGGCTGGTGTGCCGAAGCCGGTCAACGACGTTGTGCCGGCATCCGACGGGCATACCCGCCG
>NZ_JADDIL010000543.1:0-432 GCF_020826795.1 Microtetraspora sp. AC03309
GCACCCTTGGGTACGCTCAGCGCGACGAAGGGACGGGTGTGGCGAAGGCTGTTGCGCCGCGTGGCTTTGCCCGCGAGCGAGTGCTGGAAGCGGCGTTGAGCCTGTTCGCCGAGCACGGCGTGAACGGCACGTCGTTGCAGATGATCGCCGACCGCCTCGGTGTCAGCAAGGCAGCGGTCTACTACCAGTTCCATTCCAAGGATGAGATCGCGCTGGCGGTCATCCAGCCGGTCTTCGACGACATGATGCGGTTGGTCCGCATCGCCGAGGCGATGTCGACGCCGGATGCCCGGCGGGAGGCCGCCATCAGCGGCATGGTCGAGATGGCTGTGCGGCACCGCCGGGTCACCGCGGTCTTCCACGGCGACCCCGTGATCGACGCCCTGGTGCAGAGCCGGGCCGAGCTGCAGGACACGATCGAACGGCTCACCC
>NZ_JADDIL010000544.1:0-432 GCF_020826795.1 Microtetraspora sp. AC03309
CTGCTGATCTACCTACCGCCCGAGGCGCAGGACCGGCTGTTCGACAACATCGCGGCGCTCAGCGCACCCGGCAGCGCGGTGGCCACCGAATTCGTCCCCGGCCTCAAGGATTTCGATCCGGAGAAGGCACGGGCGGCCGCCGAGACGTTCAGCCAGATCGGCCTGAACATGGACATGCCGTCGCTGATTTACCACGGTGAGCGGCATTCGGCAGCCGATTACCTGAGTGCCAAGGGTTGGAAGATGACGGGGGTCGGCCGGTCCGAGCTGTTCGTCCGCCACAGCATGCCGGTTCCGGCTCGCGACGACAACGACCCGATGGGTGAAATCGTCTACGTCAGCGGCACTCTGGACTGAGGCCGGCGGGCTCGCTCTCAGGCGGCCTTGCCCGGCGAGGTCTCATCCTCCTGGTCGTATTCGACCGGCGGCGGC
>NZ_JADDIL010000545.1:0-432 GCF_020826795.1 Microtetraspora sp. AC03309
CCCGTCAGCACCAGCGAAGACATCGGAACGTCCAGTGCGCCACCGCCGCCACAGGAAGTGCCGGTCGAGACAACCTCGCCGCCGACAACGACCATGTCGAACCCCTACGCCACCACCTCGGCGCCCAACGGGGCCGCGTTCTGATCCGTGCAGACGGCGGTCGGGGTCAGCCGAACCCGATCCCGATACCGCCCCAGACGCCGTCGTCGGCTTCGTTGGGGCACGATACATCCACGTAGACAGTGGTATTCGACGGGTCTGTGCCGGCTGACCGATCGGGATTGTGAACCGCCGTTGCCCGGCAACGGGTGAGGGGCTCGCTGCTGACCCCGCTGACCCAGTTGATCTGGACGTTGTAGCCCTTGGCGGTCAGGTCGTTGATGGTGTCGGCTGCCGATCGGGTGCCTGCTGCCGGATCTGCTCCGGCGGCAG
>NZ_JADDIL010000546.1:0-431 GCF_020826795.1 Microtetraspora sp. AC03309
GCAGCGCCCCGTTCGGGTGTGCGTACTTCGATGGCGCCGGCTTGTCCACTGACCGCGAGCACATCATCGGCCGACATGTGCCGGGCGAGGTTGGTGGCCACCATGCCCGGATGTACTGCGTACGCGCGGATGCCACGATCGCGCAGTCGGTGATCGAGAGCGACGGTATGCAGGATGTTGGCGGTCTTGGCGGCGCCGTACGCGGCGAACTTGTCGTATTCGCGGCATTCCCAGTTGGGATCGTCCAGGTCGATGTCACCGAGGCGATGTCCCTCAGAGGAGAGATTGACGATCCGCGTGCCCTCGACGAACTGCGGCACCAGCAGGTTCGTCAGGGCGAAGTGTCCTAGATGATTTATCCCGAACTGGGTTTCGAACCCGTCCTGGGTTCGGCCGAACGGGGTGAACATCACGCCGGCGTTGTTCATCAG
>NZ_JADDIL010000547.1:0-430 GCF_020826795.1 Microtetraspora sp. AC03309
GCTGATCCAGCGCGATCCGATCCACACCGCCAAGGAATCCGCCAGCATCGACCTCATCTCCGACGGCCGGTTCGTGTTCGGCGTCGGTGCCGGCTGGAACCTCGAAGAGATGCGCGACCACGGCACCGATCCGAAAACGCGTGGCGCACAACTGGATGAGAGCATCGAGGCCGTCAAGGCGCTGTGGACCGACGAGCCTGCCGAATACCACGGCAAGTACGTCAACTTCGAGTCCTCATACTGTCGTCCCAAGCCGGTCCAGAAACCGCACCCGCCCATCTACGTCGGTGGCAATTCCGATGCCATGGTCAAGCGCATCATCCGCCATGGGACAGGTTGGATCTCGAATCCGCTGCCGCGGGATGTGCTGACCAAACGGATCGAGCAATTGCGTGCCGGAGCCGGTCACGACGTACCGCTGATGATGTTC
>NZ_JADDIL010000548.1:0-430 GCF_020826795.1 Microtetraspora sp. AC03309
GCCGAACACCGAGCACTGTTCGCCCGCCAGGCCGAGAACTTCGCCGACTTCCTCGAGCACACCGATTACGAGGTCGGCCGCGTTGTCGACGCGATCGACAAGATCGGCGAACTGGACAACACCATCGTCATCTACATCATCGGCGACAACGGATCGTCGGGCGAAGGCTCACTCATCGGGACGCCGAACGAGCTCATGAGCCTCAACGGTCAGCAGCCGTCCATCGAGGAGTCCCTGCGGTTCATCGACAAGTGGGGACTGCCCGGCACCTCTCCGCATTACGCGGTGGGTTGGGCACATGCCGGTGACACCCCGTTCCAGTGGACCAAGCAGGTGGCATCGCACTTCGGTGGCACCCGCAACAGCATGATCATCTCCTGGCCCGAGAAGATCTCCGACCACGGTGCGGTGCGCTCGCAGTTCCATCACG
>NZ_JADDIL010000549.1:0-428 GCF_020826795.1 Microtetraspora sp. AC03309
GCACCAGGTCGTCACAGGTGATCGGCTTGCCGTCGGAATAGACCGCCTTGTCGCTGATCACGTAATCCAGCACCAGTGGCGCGCGACCGACCACCGACACCGAACCGAAGTCGTTGTCGGCGACGACCTGGCCTTCGGGGCCGTGATAGGCGAATCCGGTCAATGCCCTGGCGAATGCCTGCGGTCCGGCGGACGCAGCTCCGGCCACCGTGTTGGTGTTGTACGTGGTCAGTGTGCCGTCGACGGCGTAGTCGATCTCGTCGGCCGAACTGCCCGAACACGCCGCCAGCCCCATTCCGGCGACCACTGACAGTGCGGCCGCCGCGGCCGTCCGGGCCCGGGCCACGGCCCGCCACTGAACCATCCGGCTTACCGCCGGGTGTTCCGCTTGCCCGAGGGACGTCCGGTCCGCGGACCCGGACGTCCCT
>NZ_JADDIL010000550.1:0-427 GCF_020826795.1 Microtetraspora sp. AC03309
CTTCTAGAAAGAATTCTTAGAAGATATTTGAGTAACAGTATTAGGGACTGTGAAAACTGGGGATGAACGGGTGTTTGCCCAGCACCGTCGGTGTGTCGCGATGTGAGTCGCCTGTGGAGAGCGGTGGATGGACGCGCCGGCGAGTGTGGACAAATGACATCGTGTGGATGATTTTGTCATTCATCCCGTGGTTTGCCCGCAGGTTGTGCACAGCAGTATCCACAGCGGTGAGCTGTGACAGGGGACGCGTTCTGAGGCGAAAGCTGTTACAAGATTTTTCGCCGGGCGGGTCCGAAGAGACCACGATGTGAGACGAGTCGGACCTCAGGAAGACAGCTTGGGAGACCGCCCGTGGGTGCTCGAGCACCGTTCCGGCGGGACCGACAAGAGGTGGTTCAGCGCTTGGCGCGCTGGCGGATGCGAGTGG
>NZ_JADDIL010000551.1:0-426 GCF_020826795.1 Microtetraspora sp. AC03309
GCCACCCTGGGCCAGCATCGGACCGGAGTTCATCATCGACGTCCGCTCGGCGTCGGTGAGCACCTTGGGCGCCTCCGGGGCCTCGCCGCTGTGCACGCGGATCAGATCCGTCCGCATCTCGGCGGCTGTCTGATAGCGGTTGTCCGGATTCTTGGCCAGGGCCTTGAGCACCACGGCGTCGAGCTCCGGCGAGATGCCGGTGTGCCGGTGCGACGGCGGGATCGGATCCTCGCGGACATGCTGATATGCCACCGCCACCGGAGAATCACCGATGAAAGGTGGTTCACCCGTGAGGATCTCGTAGAGCACACAGCCCAGCGAGTAGACGTCGGAACGGGCATCGACGGTCTCACCACGGGCCTGTTCGGGCGACAGGTACTGGGCGGTGCCGATCACCGCGGCCGTCTGGGTGACGCTGTTGCCGGT
>NZ_JADDIL010000552.1:0-426 GCF_020826795.1 Microtetraspora sp. AC03309
CCTCCTTTCTAAGGAGCACCACGATAAACACTCTCAATTGGTGGGGGTGTAGCCGTGAGGAGCCTGGTCGCTGTAGTGGCGCCGGCTTGGTGCACAACAAACTTCTTTGACTGCCAGACACACTATTGGGCTTTGAGACAACAGGCCCGTGCCCCTTTTTGGGGGGTGGCATCCGGTTGCGGGTGTCGGCGTGTTGTTGCCTCACTTTGGTGGTGGGGTGTGGTGTTTGATTTGTGGATAGTGGTTGCGAGCATCTAGCACGCAGTGTGGCTGGGGGCCTTCGGGTTTCCGGTCTTGTTGTGTGTTGATGTGCAATTTCTTTTGAAACTCATTTTTGGTTTTTGTGTTGTAAGTGTTTAAGGGCGCATGGTGGATGCCTTGGCACTGAGAGCCGATGAAGGACGTTGGAGGCTGCGATATGCCTCG
>NZ_JADDIL010000553.1:0-425 GCF_020826795.1 Microtetraspora sp. AC03309
TTCCCACCTTCTATCGCAAGTTGACTTGCGATAGCTTCACGGTAGGAGGCGCGCTCGCATATCGCAAGTCGAACTGCGATAATTGCGTCATGGTTGATCGAACGAATCCTGACCGGCAGGTGCGTGGCGCGAAGCTGCGCACGCTGGTCCTGGACGCCACGATCGCCCGAATCGAAGCGGTGGGTATCGACAACGTCCGCATCGCCGACATCGCCGAAGCGGCCGGAGTTCACGAGACGTCGCTGTATCGACGATGGAAGACGTTGTCGCGCCTGCTGGTTGACGCCCTGGTGTCGCGTACCGCAGAGGAGATTCCGATACCCGACACCGGATCGGTCGAATCGGACCTGGAGACCTTCACGGCCGATCTCGCCCGGTTCGCGCAGACCCCCGCCGGGACGGCGATGATCCGCAGCACCGTGGTT
>NZ_JADDIL010000554.1:0-425 GCF_020826795.1 Microtetraspora sp. AC03309
CGTCATGGGCAACAAGGGCGATGTGCCGGGCCGTGACAAGGCGGTGGACTTCGAGCGCTGGGGCGTGGCGCCGTCGCTGGCGCTGGGCATGGGCACGCCAACCCGTATCACGCTCAGCTACTACCACTACCAGAACGACAGCATGCCGGATTACTCCATCCCCTATGACCCGCGAGTGGGCCTGCCGGTGACGGAGACCCTGGGCATCAGCCGCAAGGTGCTGTGGGAGAAGATGCGCAAGCTGCATCTGGGCGGCGGCCAGGGCGAAACCGCCGACGGCATCGTCGAAGCGTCGTGAGGCGCAATAGGGAATGTCCCTTGGCGCGCGACACTATCGCGCCGTGTTATTCACGCGCGTCAGCTTCAAACGGAATAAATTGCTATAGTTCCGCAACGATTTTTTTGGGGAAGGCATGAACGTCCAC
>NZ_JADDIL010000555.1:0-423 GCF_020826795.1 Microtetraspora sp. AC03309
GGATGGTCAGCACCGCGGCTGCGGCAAGCACGACAACCAGGGCGGGAAGCAGCCTGCGAATCAGCCGGACAACTTCTGGAAGCGGCCACAGCGGCGTCTCCGGGTCGAGCGCCATCCGCAGGATCTTGCCGCCGAAGAAGAATCCGGACAGCGCCAGGAACACGTCCACACCACCGGAAACCCGGCCGAACCAGATGTGGAACATCGCCACGAGCGCGATCGCGATACCGCGCAGTCCGTCCAGATCGTGGCGATAGAAACCGGAGGTACGGGTACCCATGGCCGCGCGTGGAACGGAACCGGATTCGGTGCCGGGCTCCGTCCGGGGGGCGTCAAGGGTTTTCATGGTCGAGGCCAATTTACCTAACATCGGCCTGCCGCTCACATTTCGGATGTGTGCGTCACACCCTGTGAGCAAAGGGC
>NZ_JADDIL010000556.1:0-423 GCF_020826795.1 Microtetraspora sp. AC03309
GTTCGATCTACCTCGGTGTCATCGCCGTTCTGCCCAACATGTTCCTGCAGATCGGCAACACCGGCTCGGTACAGAATCTGCCGTTCGGCGGTACCGCGGTTCTGATCATGATCGGTGTCGGCTTGGATACCGTCAAACAGATCGAGAGCCAGCTCATGCAACGCAACTACGAAGGGTTCCTGAAGTGAGAGTCGTCCTACTCGGACCGCCCGGCGCGGGCAAAGGCACGCAGGCAGAGAAGCTGTCCGAGAAGCTCGGCATCCCGCAAATCTCCACCGGAGACCTCTTCCGCAAGAACATCGGTGACGGCACTCCGCTCGGGCTGGAGGCCAAGCGTTACCTGGATGCCGGCGATCTGGTGCCGGCCGAGCTGACGAACCGCCTCGTCGAAGACCGTATCGATCAGGCCGATGCGGCTGACGG
>NZ_JADDIL010000557.1:0-423 GCF_020826795.1 Microtetraspora sp. AC03309
ACCATGTCGTCCTGACCTTTGCCGCGCATCGCGGCGGGGAGAGATGTCGAATGTGTAGTTGCATTATAAAACTTCAAGGAATAGCATTCTGGTTTCGTAATAAAACTACTTGAGGCCATCATGCCAGACCGGACCGATCCTGCCCCTGCTGCTCCGCCATCTCCTTCATCGCCTTCATCGCCGGCATCCGCGGCGTCCACGGCGTCCAAGGAATCCACGGCATCCACGGCATCCACGGCATCCACGGCATCCACGGCATCCACGGCATCCGCGGCCGCCACGGCATCCGCCGGCCGCATGCCCGCCGCCCTGGTGCTGCTGCTGGCCGTGGCCTGCGCCTTGAGCGTGGCCAACGTGTATTACGCGCAACCGCTGCTGGACGCCATGGGCCGCGAGTTCCGCCTGGACGAGGGCGCGGTGGGC
>NZ_JADDIL010000558.1:0-423 GCF_020826795.1 Microtetraspora sp. AC03309
GTGTTGTGGCCCGCGCATGTTCGCCCAGCATCGGCACTGACGGTCTCCGCTGTCCCCGTCTGTTTTATGGCTCTCGGCCTGACCGATGTCGCACCCATCCCTGAGATATTCGTGCTGGCAGTGCATTTGATCGTCGCGGTGCTGGTCTTGCTGGCGTTGAGAGTCGGTCTGCAGATCGCCTTGCTGCACGGACCGCGCGGCAGCACCCGCACCGACGAACCGCGGCAATGCCCGCAGTGCGATCACACCGTCGGGGATATGGCCTTCTGTCCGCGTTGCGGTGTGGCGATCCGCGCATTGCAGCGGGCCGCCCCTCGTGCCGGCCCTGCCCGATTGATGATGTGGGGTTCCGGCGTCACGGTGCTGACGGTCGCACTCGTCGTGGTGTCGGCCGTGGTGAGCAATCCACCCGCACGGTACATA
>NZ_JADDIL010000559.1:0-422 GCF_020826795.1 Microtetraspora sp. AC03309
GTTTATCTGCGCGTCGTCTCCAGTGGCCGCCAGATAGGCCAAAGTTACCTGGGAGATGATCCCGCCTAGACAGTAGCCGACCAGGTTCACCTGCTCGACACCCATGATTTCCTTGACCATTCGCAGCGCTTCCAGCGTGCCCAGATCCAGATAGTCGTCCCATTCCAGGTCAAGAACTGTTTCATCAGGGTTTTTCCAGCTGATGGTGAACAGGGTGAAGCCGGCATCCACCAGGTACTTGAACAGCGAATTCTCCGGCTGCATGTCCATCACGTAGTACTTATTGATCCATGGCGGCACGACCAAGATGGGGATTTCATGGACCGTCTCTGTGGCCGGCGTGTACTGGATCAACTCAATCAGGCGGTTGCGATATACGACCTTGCCCGGCGTGATCGCCAGGTCCTTACCTACCTCAAAGG
>NZ_JADDIL010000560.1:0-421 GCF_020826795.1 Microtetraspora sp. AC03309
CCAGCACGGTATCGGGTCCGTCAGCCATGCCCCCAGTATCGTTGCCGCGCCGACATGCCGCACGGTGGGTCAGAGGAGGCGCTCCAAGAGCCAGAAGACCGCAGGCATGCCGAACACCATCCCGAGCAACAGCAGCATTCCCCAGGCGAGGACGAGGTTGGCGACGCCGTTGTACTGCTGCGGCGCAGGGCCGAGTGCACCACGCGGGCTGGAAACGCCGCGCACTATCGGCTCGGCCAGCGGCGCCCGATATTCGAGTTCGATCATGCGGCCGGGGTACACGTCGATCACGGTGTCGGCGAGTCCGCGAGCCGAACCGAACCGCCCTTTGGCCGGAATTTCGACATGAAGATAATGCCTACCGGGAAGAACCGGTAGGACCGTCCGGCCCCAGCCCGCAGACGGCACCACGTTTCCGTTG
>NZ_JADDIL010000561.1:0-421 GCF_020826795.1 Microtetraspora sp. AC03309
CTCGGGCCGCCGGCGCACCCTGTCCTGGCACGGCGCGGTCGGCGTGTGGATTGTGGCGGTCCTGCTGGCGTTGTCGGTATCGGGAATCACCTGGTCCCGTTACGGCGGCGAGACGGTCAACGGCATCCAGGCGCGGCTGAACACCACGGCGCCCAGCGTGGACACCTCGTTGTCCGGCGCTGCGGCCGCCCAGGCGGCGCACCACGGTCACCATGGCGGCGGCCAGTCCGAGCTGCGGGGTATCGATACCGTGCTGCGGGCCGCCGAACAGGCCGGGCTGCGCGGCCCGATGTGGATGTACCCGCCCGCCGGGACTGGTCAAGCAGCCGAACAAGCGTGGAAAGTGGCTGAGCGTAAACGTGATTGGCCTACCCGTGCCGACGCGATCGCAGTCGACCCTGACACCGGGCAGGTTACCGAC
>NZ_JADDIL010000562.1:0-420 GCF_020826795.1 Microtetraspora sp. AC03309
GTCGGTCAGACGTTCCTGCACGAGAACCGTATTCGTCAGGCCGCCAGCAGCCTGGGGGCCGCCCAGTTCTGTATCGACCGCGCCGTGGACTACGCCAACCGGCGCATGGTGTTCGGTAAGCCGCTGGCGGTGAACCAGGCGGTGCAGTGGCCGTTGGTGGAATTGCAGACCGAGGCGCAGATGGTCCGCCTGCTCGTTCGTTATGCCGCGACGCAGCTGGACCAGAACCATCACATGGAAGTGTCGGACAAGGTGTCGATGGCCAACTACCGTGCCAACCGTCTGGCATGCGAGGCGGCCGACCGGGCCATGCAGGTACACGGCGGTATCGGCTACAGCCGTCACGAACCGTTCGAGCACATCTACCGGCACCATCGGCGCTATCGCATCACCGAGGGCGCCGAGGAGATCCAGATGCGC
>NZ_JADDIL010000563.1:0-419 GCF_020826795.1 Microtetraspora sp. AC03309
CATCTGGGGCCCGGCGCCCATCAGCATGGGCCTGCCATCGTGGCTGTCGGGCACCATCGATCTGCTCGGCGTCACCTACCCGCTGTACCGCTTTCTCATCATCGTGGCCGGGCTGGCGGTGGCGGCGGGCTGCTACGCGCTGATCCACCGCACGCGGCTGGGCATGCTGATCCGCGCCGGCTCCACCGACCGCATGATGGTGGGAGCGCTGGGCGTGAACATCGCGCGCCTGAACACGTTGCTGTTCGTGCTGGGCGCGGTGCTGGCCGGCGTGGCCGGCCTGATGGCCGGGCCGATCCTGTCGGCGCAGACCGGCATGGGCGAACCGATCCTGATCCTGACGCTGGTGGTGATCGTCATCGGTGGCATCGGCTCGGTGCGCGGCGCCTTCCTGGCGGCGCTGATGGTAGGGCTGGTCG
>NZ_JADDIL010000564.1:0-418 GCF_020826795.1 Microtetraspora sp. AC03309
CATCGCCCACGTCGGCGACCTGGTGGCGTACCGGTTCCTGGATTACAGCCACGGCGAGGAAGAAGTCTTCGAACTGACCTGGACACAGCTGGGCGTTCGGTTGCGGGCTGTCGCTGCGCTGCTGCAGCAGGTCGCTGCGCGGGGTGACCGCGTAGCGGTCCTCGCTCCGCAAGGCCTGGACTATGTCGTGGGCTTCTTCGCCGCGATCAAGGCCGGAAACATCGCCGTGCCGCTGTTCGCGCCCGAATTGCAGGGCCACGCCGAACGGCTGGAAACCGCACTGCTCGACTCTCGTCCGACGACCGTCCTGACCACCGTCTCCGCCAACACGGCCGTTCAGGAATTCCTGGCGAAGATGCCGGAGTCCGTGCGTCCACAGGTGGTGGTCATCGATGAGGTGCCTGATTCGGTGGGGGAG
>NZ_JADDIL010000565.1:0-418 GCF_020826795.1 Microtetraspora sp. AC03309
GGTCTCACCGTCGGAGCCCTTGACGTCGAAGTCGAAGACCCAGTGCGCGACCGGGAAGTAGACAACGGTCGCCCACAGGGTGGCGAACAGCAGCCAGCCGCCGAACTTGATGCGGTCGGCGACGGCACCGGAGATCAGGGCGACGGTGATGATCGCGAACATCAGCTGGAAACCCACGAACACGGTGGCCGGGATCGTGCCGACCAGCGCGATGGGCGCATCGGCCGAACCGTTCGCTCCGATCAGACCCTTGAGGCCGAAGAATTGCCCGGGGTCGCCGATGACGCCTGCGGTGTTGTCACCGAACGCGACCGAGTAGCCGTACAGCGCCCACAGGACTGTTACGACACCCATGGCGCTGACGCTCATCATGATCATGTTGAGCACGCCCTTGGCCCGCACCATGCCGCCGTAGAAG
>NZ_JADDIL010000566.1:0-418 GCF_020826795.1 Microtetraspora sp. AC03309
ATCATGGAGCACATCGAGGAAGCCGGTATCCACTCCGGCGACTCGGCATGCGCGTTGCCCCCGGTGACCCTGGGCCGCAGCGACATCGAAGCAGTGCGCCGCGCGACCGAGGCCATTGCCCGCGGTATCGGCGTGGTGGGCCTGCTCAACGTGCAGTACGCGCTCAAGGACGATGTGCTCTACGTGCTGGAGGCCAACCCGCGTGCCAGCCGTACCGTGCCCTTCGTCTCCAAGGCCACCGCGGTGCCGCTGGCCAAGGCCTGCGCCCGGGTGATGTTGGGCGCGAGCATCACCGAGTTGCGTGCCGAAGGCCTGCTGAACAAGAACGGTGACGGGGCCACCATTGCCCGTAACGCGCCGGTCGCGGTCAAGGAAGCAGTGCTGCCGTTCCACCGGTTCCGCCGGGCTGACGGTGCGC
>NZ_JADDIL010000567.1:0-418 GCF_020826795.1 Microtetraspora sp. AC03309
TGAGCTGTGGCGCCCCGAGCTGCGGTGCCCTGAGCCGTGGCGTCCCTGGCCGTGGCGTTCTTGGCCGAAGCGCGGGGCCGAGCGGTGTCCTCGGCCCGGGTGGCCCTGGTGCTGGCGTCCCTGGTGCTGGCGTCCCTGGTGCTGGTGCCCTCTGTCGCGGCGTCCTCGGTGCTGGCGTCCATGGTCGCGGTGTCGTCGGCGGTGGCGGTCTCGCTGGCGGTGGTGGTGTCCTCGGCGGCGGCGGCGGCGGTGGTGGTGGTGGGTGGCGGGTCATCCGGGAGGGACTCGGCGTTGATCAGCACAAGGAGTTCGGTGCCGATCTGCTGTTCCAGCATGGCGATCAACGTGTCGGCGTTCCGGACCCGCAGCGGCCGGTCATCACCCTCGGCCCGAGGCTTGGCGTAGGCGTCCAGCAGAC
>NZ_JADDIL010000568.1:0-417 GCF_020826795.1 Microtetraspora sp. AC03309
CCAACGTGCGCAACGTGCGCACGTTCTTCTCGGTGCATCGCGCCAAGTTCGAGACCCGCATCGACCTGCGGGCGCCATAGCGACGCGCCTCAGCGGGCCGCCAGCAACCGCTCGAACTGCGCCAGGTAACGGTTGCCCATCTTCTGCACGTCGTGCTCGTCGCGCACGTAGTCATAGGCACGGTCGGTGATCTCCTGGCGGAACGCGGCATCGTCCAGGCAACGCGCCATGCCCTGCGCCATGGCATGGAAATCGGCCACCGCGCACAGCACGCCGCGGCCATCGGCCAGGCTTTCCTTCAAGCCGCCGGCGTCGGTGGACACCACCGGCACGCGCTGCAGGAAGGCGTCCAGCACGCTGCTGCCCAGCGCCTCTTCCTCGGAGCTCATGACGAAGACGTCGAGGATGCTGTAGAAA
>NZ_JADDIL010000569.1:0-416 GCF_020826795.1 Microtetraspora sp. AC03309
GGCGTTCGGGCTCGACCGGTGGTTTCTGCTCAAAATTGCGAGGGCCGACGCCCGCGCGGGGACCCTCGGCATTGCCGAAAAGGACTGCCGCGATTTAGGACCTGGTGAGCGATTGGGGACTTCCGCCCCTATCGGCAGATGAGGCGTCGACGATAGGCATGGCGGAGTGGTAGCGCGCTCATGGTCGTGTGGCAAGCGTCACTGTGTAGTTAATAATCAACATTTGCGACAAATCTAGTCTGCGGACTTCCACAGGCGCGGCCCCGCGCGGCTCCCTGAATGAGACGGCGATGCCCTGATCGCACGGAACAAAGGCTAGTTCTCCTCAAACTTCCGAGCGCCATAAACATCCGTCGTGGAATGGCGCATGGGCGCACGCGGCCAAAGGCACGCCGAATGTGTCTACAAGCGCCAGC
>NZ_JADDIL010000570.1:0-416 GCF_020826795.1 Microtetraspora sp. AC03309
GTCCCAATTGATGGCGCCGCGGCGGGCGGCCACACTGGTCTGAGATGTCACCCGTGCGCGACCGGCCCTGAGCAGGGGTAACAAATGTGCGGTGAGCGCGAAATGACCCAGGTGGTTCGTGCCGAACTGCAACTCGAATCCGTCTGCTGTGGTCTGCCGGTCAGGCGGGGTCATGACCCCGGCGTTGTTGATCAGCAGGTGGATCGGAGCGCCCTCGGCACGCAGGTTCTGACCGAGCGCGGCGACCGACGCCAGCGAGGACAGGTCGAGTTGCTCAAGGGTCAACTTCGCGCGAGGGTGCTTCGCTCGGATCCTGGCGACGGCCGCCTCGCCCTTGTGCGGGTTCCGGACCGGCATGACGATGTCGGCTCCGGCACCCGCCAGCCTTGTCGCGATACCGAGGCCGATGCCGTCGC
>NZ_JADDIL010000571.1:0-416 GCF_020826795.1 Microtetraspora sp. AC03309
ATGCACTACGGCGTGGTGGATCCGGACAACCGCCTGGTGCACTACGTCGACGTCGAACTACCGGGTCCCCGGCTGCCCCACGACATGGCGTTCACCGAAAACTACGTGATACTCAACGACTTTCCGTTGTTCTGGGATGCCGATTTCCTCAAGAGCAACGTTCATCTGCCCAAGCTGCATCGCGACCTGCCATCGCGCTTCGCAGTGCTCCCCCGGCGCGGCGCCGCCGGCGACGTCAAGTGGTTCGAAGCCGACACCACCTATGTCCTGCACTTCACCAACGCCTATGAGGACGCCGGCGAGATCGTGCTCGACGGCTTCTTCCAGGGCAACGCGGTGCCCGCCCTGGCGCTCGACAAGATGCAGACCCGGCTGCACCGCTGGCGGTTCAATCTGGTCACCGGACAGACCCGCGA
>NZ_JADDIL010000572.1:0-415 GCF_020826795.1 Microtetraspora sp. AC03309
GAACCTGCTTGGCGATGACCGCCACGGTGTCGGTCGGCACGAGGTCATCGGGCTGCCGGGTGATGATGCCCGCCTTCTCGCCCGCGATCTCGGCGATCGTGTCACCGAGGTAGTCGGTGTGGTCGATGCCGATCGGGGTGATGACCGCAACGGGGGCGTTGACGACGTTGGTGGCGTCCCAACGGCCTCCCATCCCGACCTCGATGATTCCGACGTCGATGGGCACGTCGGCGAATGCGGCGAACGCCATCGCGGTCAAGACCTCGAACTTGCTCATCTTGGGGCCGCCCGCGGCTTCGGACTGCTGGTCCACCAGATGCACGAACGGTTCGATCTCGCGATAGGTCTCGACGTAGCGAGCCGGGGTGATGGGCATTCCGTCGATCGAGATGCGCTCGACCGCGGACTGCAGGTG
>NZ_JADDIL010000573.1:0-415 GCF_020826795.1 Microtetraspora sp. AC03309
CCGCAAGTACATCGAGAAGGACGCCGCTCTGGAACGCCGCTTCCAGCAGGTGCTGGTCGGCGAGCCGCCGGTCGAGGACACCGTCGGCATCCTGCGCGGTCTCAAGGACCGCTACGAGGTGCACCACGGTGTGCGCATCACCGACTCGGCACTGGTTGCGGCCGCGACCCTTTCGGACCGCTACATCACCGCGCGTTTCCTGCCGGACAAGGCCATCGACCTGGTGGACGAGGCCGCTTCGCGGTTGCGCATGGAGATCGACTCCCGGCCCGTCGAGATCGATGAGGTCGAGCGGCTGGTCCGTCGCCTCGAGATCGAGGAGATGGCACTGGAGAAGGAGGAGGACGACGCCTCCAAGGAGCGGCTGGAGAAGCTGCGCGGCGAGCTGGCCGATTACAAGGAGAAGCTCTCGGAG
>NZ_JADDIL010000574.1:0-414 GCF_020826795.1 Microtetraspora sp. AC03309
AGCCGTCGAGAATCTTCAACTCGCCCTTGGTGTCGGCGAACACGACCAGCTTGGTGCCGAAGATCTCGACAGAGTGTGGCTGACCGTCAAGGAAGTTCTTGACCGGTCCCAGGCAGTGCCAACCCCGCGCATAGCGGTCTGGCAGGGCGCCGGTGTCGATCTCTCTGATGCCGGCATGTTCGGTAGTCACGGTGGGCCTCCCGTATCGGTGCTCTTAACTAGAACACGTTACAGTTTTTTGCGTCGTTCTGGCAATAATTGAGGCGTGACCTGGGGCATACCCGTGGTGAACAGGTTTTACTCTCGCTCCGGAAGTCCGATCCGCAGGGCAATCTGCTGCATCCGGCCGACACTGGCCACTGTCTGCGGTGACACCGGATCATCGGGGTTGCTGTCGAACTCCAGGCGCACCAC
>NZ_JADDIL010000575.1:0-413 GCF_020826795.1 Microtetraspora sp. AC03309
ATGTCGCAGTTCAGGTCGATGCTTGTGCTCATGATGGGGTTCCTGTCTGGGTTAGGGCCGTTCACCCCAGCAGCGCGCGCAGCGGCGCCAGCGCGTCCAGCAATTGGGTGAAGGCGCGTTCGCGCTCGCCGTCCAGGCGTTGCGCGTCCTCGAGTTCGATCAGGGAAAAGCGCAGCGTGCGCCCTGGCGCGTATTGCGCCAGCAAGGGCAGGTCGACGGTGGCGATCTGCGCGATCTTGGGATAGCCGCCGGTGGTCTGCCGGTCGGCCATGAGAATGATGGCCTCGCCGCCCGAGGGCACCTGCACGGTGCCGAAGCAGGCCGCTTCCGACAGCATCTGGCGCGGCTGGCTCATGGACAGCGCCGGACCCTGCAGGCGGTAGCCCATGCGGTCGGACTGCGGACTGATGCGG
>NZ_JADDIL010000576.1:0-412 GCF_020826795.1 Microtetraspora sp. AC03309
TCCCGGTCCGGACCTCCCCCGGCGTCACGGCCGCGTAGGTCAGCACCGCGGCGATCGCGATACCGAAACCGCCATACACGCCACGGACTTCCGCGCGGGCGGCGGCGGTTCTGAGGTCATAGTCGAACGGACGCAGAATCGCCTGCGGAGCTGCCAGTGCGTAGACACCCATGCCGAGGAAGAACACCCCGGCCACGACGATCACTGCGATGACCACGGTAACCTCCTGATCAATTGATGAGGAGGCCAGCATGCCGCCTGAACCCGGGCCCGCGCTTCCACAAACCTGCTGCCCGACGGTGTGGCTGTGGCCGGGGCAGGCCCTCTACGCCGGGCCGGGGCTCGGCCTTGAGCCGCATTCCGGATCGGTGTGGTGCCTGGCCGTCGGTGTCGACGGACCGCTGACCGTGAC
>NZ_JADDIL010000577.1:0-411 GCF_020826795.1 Microtetraspora sp. AC03309
CGTCCAGGCTCCGGCCCCGTCGACCTCGGCGGCGTTGAGCAGGTCCTGCGGCACCAGTGCCAGCCCGGCCAGCAGCAGCAACGCCATGAAGGGCGTCGTCTTCCACACTTCGGCCAGCACGATGATGGCCAGCGAGGGCAACTGTTCGGTGAGCGGGGCGCTGCCGTCGGGCAGGAGGTTGGCCAGATAACCGGTGCCCGGCGTCCAGGCGTAGTACCAGCTGTAGGAAGCCGCCACCGTCACGATCCCGTAGGGAATCAGCACCGCGGTGCGAACCACGCCCTTGCCGAAAATGGTGCGGTGCATGACCAGAGCCAGTGCCATACCGAGGACGAACTCGATGGTCACCGAGACGACAGTGATCGCCAACGTCACCGCGAATGCGGTCCACCAGTACTTGTCGGTCAAGAT
>NZ_JADDIL010000578.1:0-410 GCF_020826795.1 Microtetraspora sp. AC03309
GTCAGATCCATGCGCTGAACCCGAACACCGGTGTGGAGTTGTTGGCCCCGGACTACAACGGCAACGCCGACCAGTTGGCCGAGGTGTTCGAGTCGCGCCCGGAAGTGTTCGCCCACAACGTGGAAACGGTGCCGCGCATCTTCAAGCGGATTCGCCCGGCGTTCCGTTACGACCGCAGCCTGGCTGTGATCACCGCGGCCCGTGACTTCGGTCTCGTCACCAAATCGAACCTGATCCTGGGTATGGGCGAGACCATCGAGGAGGTGCACACCGCGTTGCGCGATCTGCACGACGCCGGGTGCGACATCGTCACCATCACCCAGTACCTGCGGCCGTCACCACGCCACCACCCGGTGGAACGCTGGGTGCATCCCGACGAGTTCGTCGAGCTGTCGAGCTATGCCGAGGGC
>NZ_JADDIL010000579.1:0-410 GCF_020826795.1 Microtetraspora sp. AC03309
GATCCCCGAGGGCGGCCAGCTCTTCCAGCCGCTGCTTGAGGGCTACCAGGCGCTGCTCTCCGGCACCAAGCCCGAGGAGATGCTCACGCAGGTCGACGAGAAGTACCACGGGATCATGAAGGACTGGAGCTGAGCTGTGAACGTCTCGACTGGACGTGTTTCCGGCACGGCCAGGGTCGCGGCCGCGGGCGTCGACGGCGCCCGCGGCCGCCGCGGGCGGCCCGACACGTCGTTCCGTAAGTTCCTGACCCGGCACTGGTACGCGTGGGCGATGACCGCTCCGGTGATCATCGTCACCTGCGTCCTGGTCGGCTGGCCGCTGGTCCGCGGCATCTACCTCTCACTCACCGACGCCACCGAGGCCAACGTGGGCCGCACCATCGGCGTCAACGTCATCCCGGCCACGTACG
>NZ_JADDIL010000580.1:0-410 GCF_020826795.1 Microtetraspora sp. AC03309
GATCCCCGAGGGCGGCCAGCTCTTCCAGCCGCTGCTTGAGGGCTACCAGGCGCTGCTCTCCGGCACCCAGCCCGAGGAGATGCTGACGCAGGTCGACGAGAAGTACCACGGGATCATGAAGGGCTGGAGCTGACCGGTGGCGACCTCGACTGGACGTGTGGCGAACACGGCCAGGGGCCAGGCCGCGGGCGCTGACGGCGCCCGCGGTCACCGCGGGGGCCGCCCCGGCCGGATCGGGCGCGCCCTGACCCGGCACTGGTACGCGTGGGCGATGACCGCTCCGGTGGTCATCGTCACCTGCGTCCTGGTCGGCTGGCCGCTGGTCCGCGGCATCTACCTCTCGCTCACCGACGCCACCGAGGCCAACGTGGGCCGCACCATCGGCGTCAACGTCATCCCGGCCACGTACG
>NZ_JADDIL010000581.1:0-409 GCF_020826795.1 Microtetraspora sp. AC03309
GTGCTGCGCTGCTGGCCTTCTCGGGTTTGAATGTCCGGGACCGCACGGCCCGCCGCGGCGAAGAACAACTCGGGCAGACTCGGGGTGCCTGCCAACTGATCGAGCCAGATCTGGTCTTCGTCCAGGGCGAGCTGATTCATCACCTTCAGCCACCGCAATCCACCCACCGGATCCTCGTCGAGCAACCTGACGTAAGGCGCGATCAGGGCCTCGACCACGTCACAGACGCCAATATCGTGCTCCGACTGAGCTACCCGGACGAGCTCGTCGACCACAGCCGCGAACACCGTGGGCGCGCGCCGCTGCGCCACCGCCACGACCAGATCCCGTTTCACCGGGAAGTGGTAGGCCACGGCGCGGCTTGCGACGCCGGCCTCACGGGCCACCGCCCGAGCCGCCACCGCACCGA
>NZ_JADDIL010000582.1:0-408 GCF_020826795.1 Microtetraspora sp. AC03309
GTCGGCGAGCCGGCGGGAGAGCTTCGACTTCTCCTGCAGGCTCCGCAGCGCGATCCACAGCGCCCGCTCGACCTCCTCGTCCCGGGCCCTCAGCAACGCGTCGGGTGTCCAGGCATGTCCGACTCGGCACCGGTAGTTGCCCTCACCGACCGACGCCAACGAACCGTTGCAGTCCGGGCAGATATAGCCGGACGGCGGGCCGAGCGTCTCCGTGTCGAAATCGGTGTCGAAACGGGCCGACTTGGCGATACGGTTCTCCAACTCCATGGATGCGTCGGGTTCCATCTCGTGCTCCTCGACACTTCGGTTGGCCAATGTGGCGATCAGGTCGCCCATTCGCGCCACCGGGGCCTGGTGGTCGATCACCCCTGCTGCGATCGCGTTGGCCGGCATCGCGGGAAACAGCGC
>NZ_JADDIL010000583.1:0-408 GCF_020826795.1 Microtetraspora sp. AC03309
AGTTTGAGTTGTTGTCCGAGACACGGTCGCCCGTCCCGGCGCACTCGACGAGGACGAAGCGAACAGGGGGTTGATGAGGGGATTACTAGCGGTCATGGCGTGGCTCCGATGCCCTAGATGCCTATTTAATTTCTGTGACGAACTTAATAGCAGCCCCCTGTCTACGCCGTCAAGGAGGTTCAGCTGAAGCGGTCCGAATCAGCGCGCCAAGAGAAGCAGGTGTTGCATCTGCTGCACCGCCAGCGCGTCGTTCACCTGTTGCGTACCGAGGGTCCGTTGGCGCGGGCCGATCTGGCTGATCGGCTCGGTCTGAGCCGCCCCTCCATCACCACCCTCGTTGGCGAACTCATCGACGACGGAACCCTCGTCGAACTGGATTCCCGCGTCGAGGGTCCGGGTTACCGGGGC
>NZ_JADDIL010000584.1:0-408 GCF_020826795.1 Microtetraspora sp. AC03309
TGGTAGCAGGGCGCCACCGGCCCGGGTGCCAGGGCAGTAGCGATGTCCGCATAGAACCGGACCTCGCGCTCGTAGAGGCCCAACGCCAGTCCGGTCTGTCGGCTGCTGGGGTCGGTGGCGGCCACCTTGAGCACCACCGACGCCGGCCCGCCGGCCTGCTCGGACGGACCCGCCGCATACTCCAGGGACACGCGGTAGCACTCGCTCATCTGGCCCGTTCCGATCCGCTCGAAACTGAATCCGCTGACCTGGCCGGCGCCCAGGGCGGCGGTCAGCCAGTCACAGGTCAGGTCTTCGGGGCGGTCGAGTACGGCGGTCTGAGTCGGTTGCACACAGGCAACCTAGCAGTGTTCCGCATCACACATGACAGGTGTCAACTAATGATGCGCTGCCGTGGCATGGCCGTGT
>NZ_JADDIL010000585.1:0-408 GCF_020826795.1 Microtetraspora sp. AC03309
CCTGAGGGGCAAGTGACCGTCCGGGTCGCATACAGCAGCCTCAATTACAAAGACGCCCTGGCCATCACCGGTAGGGGCCCCGTCGTCCGTCGCTTCCCGATGGTCCCGGGAATCGACTTAGCCGGCGTCGTTGAGGCCAGCAATGACGCGCGCTACAAACCCGGTGATCACGTTCTGGTGAACGGTTGGGGACTGGGCGAGACCCACTGGGGAGGGCTTGCACAGATCGCTCGGCTCCAGGCGGACTGGCTAGTGCCACTCCCCCCCCTCGTTCACCGAGGCGCAGGCCACTGCCATCGGCACTGCGGGCTATACAGCGATGCTTTGCCTGATGGCACTCGAACAACACGGGGTCACCCCTAGTGACGGTGAAGTACTCGTCACCGGTGCCAGTGGCGGCGTCGGAAG
>NZ_JADDIL010000586.1:0-408 GCF_020826795.1 Microtetraspora sp. AC03309
GCCCACCCCGACGGCAGTAGCTTGTCGTGTTCACCTTCGACGATCATGACCGGCACCGCGATGCGGTCATACGCTCGCTGCGACGACGGCATCGCCGGAGCGTCCAGACCAGGACGGCGAAAACGGGCTGCGGCCAGGGCTTCCCAGGCCCCTGGCGCGATGCTCGACTCATAACGCCGTTGCACGTACGCCTCGTCGGCGGGATAGACCGGATCGGCGAAGAGCGCGGTGACGATGCGTCGCATCCCGGCAGGCGTGGCGTCGTAGTCGTACAACGCCGCGGAATGTTCGTTGCGCTGGATATCCCCTCCCCCACAGATCGCGGTGAGTGATCGCGCCGGGAGCCGGGGGGTGTCCGAGGTGGCGTCGACGAGAAGGTTGATCGCGCCCATCGAGTTGCCCACGAAA
>NZ_JADDIL010000587.1:0-408 GCF_020826795.1 Microtetraspora sp. AC03309
ACACGGCACCAGCCACAGTGCGAAGTTCCTGGCCCCGCTCGGGCTGTTCGGCGGTTTCATCGACGCGTCCGGCGGCGGCGGCTGGGGTCCGGTGACTACAAGCACCCTGCTGTCGCAGGGCAAGACCGCACCGCGGACCGTGATCGGTTCGGTGAGCGCCTCGGAGTTCCTGGTCGCGGTGTCGGCGTCGATCGGCTTCTTGGTCGGGCTGCGCCAGGAGTTCCTGGAGAACTGGCCCGTGGTGCTCGGGCTGATGGTCGGCGGGGTGATCGCCGCACCGATTGCCGCCTGGCTGGTCAGCCGGATCAATCCCGCGCTGCTCGGTACCGCTGTCGGCGGGGTCATCCTGCTGACCAACAGCCAGAAACTGGTGCACTACTTCGGCGTGCACTGGCCGTGGTCGACCGG
>NZ_JADDIL010000588.1:0-407 GCF_020826795.1 Microtetraspora sp. AC03309
CACCGTTGCACTGCAACGCATTCGATGTGACCCGATGTTCGGCCTACTACTGGCCTCGCTACGCGGCGGCGGTGTGATGGCCGATCTCACGCAATCGTCCGTGCCGGCCGCCTTCGCCACCGAGCTCACCGGGCTGGGGGAGGACGATCCGGCAGCTGCGGCGTGGATCGTGCGCCTGGTGTTGTCCTTGCTGGTCTGGCCGGGTCCCGACGAAGCGACCGAGCAGGAGATGCTGCGGCGCTTTGTTGCCCCGGCGTTCGGCTAGGGCCTCTTCACACATCGAAAACCGATGTGGCTCATGCCGGTATCCACCATCTGGGGCCTGCGGGCGGCTGGGCGGTACCGCATGCAGTAGCTGTCGGCGCACAGGAACGAGCCGCCTTTGATCACCTTGCGCCCGATCTGGA
>NZ_JADDIL010000589.1:0-407 GCF_020826795.1 Microtetraspora sp. AC03309
CTGTAGAGGATGCCGCCAGTAATTGCCAACTAACTGGGGTGTTGATAATCAATCGGAGTGGTATAGCGGAGGCGCGTTTGCATTACAGCAAACCTCACGTACTTGGGTTTGATCTGCTAGGTGTGTTAGCGCCCTACTGGCCATCGATCGTTTGCCGTTATGGAGTGGCATGATTTGCCTACAGTGGATGGGCATAAGACATCGTCACCGAGTAGGCGGCGTACCTGACCCGCCGGGCGAAACAACAAGCGCACCGATGGCCCTGTGCCAAGCCCCTCCGCCCCCGGGGCAAGCCGTCGACCCGCACGAGGCAAGATGTCAATGACCTCGGTCCTCTAGGAGAGAGACAACGCTGTGGGCTGGCAAGCGCCTGCCGGGCCAGGGTCAGCGACGACGCCGACGAACGG
>NZ_JADDIL010000590.1:0-406 GCF_020826795.1 Microtetraspora sp. AC03309
CTGCTGCAGGCCGCACCCGACGTGCTCGGCGGGCAGTTGCTCCCACTTGTCGCCGAGCACGTCGGGTGCGGCCTGCAGCAGCCGTTCGCAGCGGGCGTAGCGGGCAATGCCGACACGCTCGAAGGACACCACGTCCTGCACGATCGACCAGCCCTGATCCACCGTGCCGAGCACGTCGGCCTCGGTGACCAACAGGTCGTCGAAGAACACCTCGTTGAGATGATGCGGGCCCATCATGGTCCGGATCGGGCGCACCGTGATGCCCGGGGAATCCATGGGCACCAGGAAGATCGTCATCCCCTGTTGTTTCTTCTCGCCTTTGGAGGTGCGGGCCAGCAAGAAGCACCACTGCGCCATCGTGGCGTAGGAGGTCCAGATCTTCTGCCCGTTTACCCGCCAGCCGTCG
>NZ_JADDIL010000591.1:0-406 GCF_020826795.1 Microtetraspora sp. AC03309
CCAGCAGCTTGGTGAATTCCTCGGTGTTGGGCTGCCAGGTCTGCAGCATGGCATTGAGGTTGGTGATGGTGTCTCCGTAGGCCGCGCTGGAGTTGTTGACCGTGTTGGCCAGGGTGGCCAGCACGGCGTTGCCCTGATCGATGAGCGTTCCGAACTGCTGGTCGCCGGAGGTCACCGCCGCGCTGAGCCGGTTGAGCCCGTGCAGCATCTCTTCCAGCTGCGGCTGGCGGGTGTGCATGGTGCTCATCAACGTCGACATGTTGTCGATGAGCTGGGTGAAAATGCCCGCGTTGTTGCTCAAACTCGATGTCATGGCCGCGATCTGGGTCAGCAGTGTCGTCAGGGTCTGGGCCTGGCCGCTGAACGTCTCGACGAATCCCCGGGTCAACGTGTTGACCTGTTCGGG
>NZ_JADDIL010000592.1:0-405 GCF_020826795.1 Microtetraspora sp. AC03309
GGAGTAACCCCGGCCTGCCCGTGCCGGTCAGGCCACGCTGATGGTGACGTCGATGTTGCCGCGGGTGGCCTTCGAGTACGGGCACACCTGGTGTGCGTCATCGGCGATGGCCTGGGCGGTCTCCCGATCGACACCCGGGATGGTCACGTTCAGCCGTGCCCGCAGTGAGAAAGCCCCGTCGGCGTTGAGCAGGTCCACCTCGGCGTCCACGGCGGTCTCGGCGGGCAGCTTTACGTTGTGCTTTCCCGCGGTCAGGCCCATGGCGCTCAGGAAGCACGCCGACCAGCCGGCGGCGAACAGCTGCTCGGGGTTGGTGCCGGAACCGTTTCCGCCGGGCGGGGTGAGCTGGATGTCGAGATTCCCGTCGGAGCTGTAGGCCTCACCCTGGCGGCCGCCGGTGGTGTG
>NZ_JADDIL010000593.1:0-404 GCF_020826795.1 Microtetraspora sp. AC03309
GACGTAATCGGCGATGCTCTCGTCGGAATCGGGGTTGTAATCGCGCGCGCTACCGGGTTCGGCGTAGGACCGCAGCCCCAGGCGCACAGCCATGTCGACCGCGCGTGGTACCCCGATCTGCGAGATCAGTTTGGCGAAGGCGGTATTGGGTGATTGCGCCAGTGCGTCGGTGACGTTGAGCTGGCTGGGGAATCCGTGCGCGTTACGGACACACCAGGATTCCTTCGGGCATCCGGGGGTATCGCTGCTGCCCAGTCCCTTGCCCACGAACGTTCCGGGGACATCGAGTTGGGCATTGATGCCCATACCCATCTCGAGTGCGGCTGCGGTGGTGAAGATCTTGAAGATCGAGCCTGCGCCGTCACCGACCAACGAAAAAGGCTGTGGTTGCACGGTCTGGTTGG
>NZ_JADDIL010000594.1:0-403 GCF_020826795.1 Microtetraspora sp. AC03309
GTCGAACTCGGTGAACATCACGAAGTGGACGATCCCGTCGATCAGCAGCAGCAGTGCCCTCCATGGGTAACTTCCCGGCCAATGGCCGCCGCCGTTGAGCACTGAACGTTGTTGCAGGGCAAGGCCGATGCCGAACATGATCGTTAGCAACCCGAGAAACTTGCCCTGCGCCAACACCTGCAGCGTGATCTCGACCGGCCGCCAGGGCGAGGCGGAAGGCCCCTGCAGGTAGCCGATCAGCCCCTCGGGATCGGTGAAGATCCAGATATTGGTGCCCAGGGTGCCGAGGATGGCGATGCCGCGCAGGACGTCCAGGGACTGCAGGCGTGTCGAGGACATGTCGGCGGACGCTACCATACGAACGTATGGGTCGCTTATGCTGAGATCGTGAGCACGCCGTATG
>NZ_JADDIL010000595.1:0-401 GCF_020826795.1 Microtetraspora sp. AC03309
GTGGATGCTCCACTGCCACAACGCATATCATCAGGATGCCGGGATGATGACGAGCGTCGAATATGCCGGCGATTCATAGGTGGCTACTACGTACTAAAACAATCAGTACTTGCGGTGATCGCGTCATGCGGGTTGGACGTCGCGGCGCGAGGTACCCTCGCATCACCGATGTTGGAGGGGTGCTGTGCGTGTACGAGGATTCGGCGAACTCGAGGCCGAAATCATGGATCGCATCTGGAATCGCGGTCCGGCGGCGGTCACTGTGCGCGAGGTCTTCGACGAACTCGTGGAAGAGCGCCGGATCGCCTACACCACCGTCATGTCGACGATGGACAATCTCCATACGAAAGGCTGGCTGGAACGCGACCGCGATGGTCGGGCCTACCGGTATTGGCCAAGGT
>NZ_JADDIL010000596.1:0-400 GCF_020826795.1 Microtetraspora sp. AC03309
ACTATGCAAGTTTCACGACATTCAGAGCTCTGCATTTTCCGCACGCAAGACTTTTCGGCGCATAACGAAAACCAGAGCGCTAACCCTCGACATTCCGGAGTGATTTTCCATAAAAAACTGGCCAGAATTTTGAGGGATGAAAAGGAAACTCAGTCAGTGGAAAAGCTTCGACCTTCCAGTTGAAAACGCGGATCACTGAGCGACACAGCAAAGCGTTTGAAGAAGCAGACAAATTCTTCAAGAGAAATGTCTACATCGATTTTTTTCAGTTTTAGTGACGCACCGGCTGAAGCAATCGCCGATGCAACGTTGTCGAAGCCGGCACCGTTTATCACGAAGGCCGAAAGCGATACTCGACCCAATTTGTTTCTATGGTTTTCGCCCACCCACAGCTTAATGC
>NZ_JADDIL010000597.1:0-400 GCF_020826795.1 Microtetraspora sp. AC03309
GTCGTCCAGCGAACCGAGAGGGTGTAGTGCCGTGCGGCGGTACCCCTGGGTCTGGCCGGCGCCGATGATCATCAGTACCTCGGGGCGGTTCAGCGACAGCAGGCCGACGCCTGCGCCGGTGCCGGCTCCGAGTGCCTCGAAGGCCTGAATGTACTGGCTGATGCGTTCCGCGAGCTCGCCGCCGGTCAGGGTGGTGTCGCCGAGAAACAGCACGGGTTTGTCTTTGTTGCGCTTGAGCGCACTGACCGTGAGGTGGCCGGAATGGATGGGATGGTGCAGCAGCGCATCACTCATGGAGTCCAGATTAGAACGTGTTCCAGAAATTGTTGTACCGATCCCCCGATGTGATCGGTAACACGCCGTCGCTGCCGATCGAAATACAGGTAGTGCGCTACTCACG
>NZ_JADDIL010000598.1:0-400 GCF_020826795.1 Microtetraspora sp. AC03309
CCCGGGTAGCGCGGCTCGCGGACTCAGTCTTGCGATTCGCAGAACGTCAGGCGATTGCCGAACGGGTCGGTCACCCGCAGCAGCCGGCCCCAGGGCGCGTCCTCGACGCCCGGCCGCGCGTAGCCGTATTGCTTGCCGATCAGCTCGGCCTGGTAATCGTCAACGCCGGTGGTGCGCACGAAGATGGCCGCGCCCGGCGTGGCATCGCCATAGTGCTCGCTCAGGTGCAGCACCAGCTCGCCGCGATGCACCTGCGCGTACAGCGGCAGGCCCGGTTCGAAGCGATGTTCCCAGTCCCACTCGAAACCGAGGAAATCCAGGTAGAACTCGCGCGCCTTGTCGACCGAAAAGATGCGCAGGATGGGAATGGCGGGGGACAAATGCATGATCAGGCCTTAGT
>NZ_JADDIL010000599.1:0-400 GCF_020826795.1 Microtetraspora sp. AC03309
GGTGACGTCGGCGGGAATGCGGTTCTCCTCGATCAGCTTGCGCACGAAATTGAAGTCGGTGTCGGAAGCCGACGGGAACGCGACTTCGATCTCCTTCAGCCCCACCGCCACCAGCTGTTCGAAAAAGCGCAGCTTGCGGGCCGCGTCCATGGGGTCGATCAGCGCCTGGTTGCCGTCGCGCAGGTCGGTGCTCATCCAGATGGGCGGCGCGCTCGGGCGGCGGGCCGGCCATTGGCGCTCGGCGTAGTCGCGGGCAAAGGGCTGGACGGGGCGGTACTTGTGTTGGGGATGGTCGAGCATGGAAACCTCCGGCCGCGCGGCGCGCGGCGTCTGGGGCCGCCGGTCTGCGGCGGCGGTCGGGCAAGGGAGGTGGCGGACGGACCCGTCAGAGGGCCCGGGG
>NZ_JADDIL010000600.1:0-400 GCF_020826795.1 Microtetraspora sp. AC03309
GGTCGACGGATTTGCCGCCACCGTGCCGACCGGGGCGACCAGGTTGCGGCTGGGCCCATCGGAGTTCACCCCGTCGAGGTTGACGTACGACACGGGATGGGCCGGGTCGGTGCGGCTGACCACGATGTCGTCACCGGTTCGCCAGGACAGCGACACCACGGAATTGCCCAGCCCGAAACCGAGACGCCGCGGATAGGTCAGCAGGAACTGCCCTTCAGGGGTCCGCTCGACGCCTGCGAGGATCACCTGCCCACCGATCACCATCGCTGCTCGAGTGCCGTCGCGGGACAGCTGCAACTCGGTGATCGGGCCCGGAAATCGGGTGGCCACCGCGGCCGCGTCGACCGGGATACGCGCCGGCACACCGGAGGCGTCACGGATGGCACGCACCACGTTGGCA
>NZ_JADDIL010000601.1:0-399 GCF_020826795.1 Microtetraspora sp. AC03309
GCCAGATCCACGAGATCTGTGTGGCGTTGCGCGACGCACTGCTGTCGCACACCGACGGAGCCGAACTGGTGTCATCGAGCTTCGCGGCGGGACAGTCACAACTGGCCATGGAAATCGTGGCCCAACTCGCCGACGCCGCCCGGCGGGCTGGGGTGGTGTCGCCGGACGACGAGTTGGCCGCCCGCACGGTGCTCTACTACGTACTTGGGTTCACCGCTGACGAGCAGTCCCGGCTGCAGTGGGACGCCGCCGGCGCATTGGTCGACGAGCAGTCGGTGCTCACCCGTGACACCTCCCGGCAATTCGCCTTCGGCCTGCAATTGCTCGTAGACGGCCTGGCGGTACGGGGCGCCAGCACGCTCAGCTCCGGGCGCGAGGTGCCACAACACAGCCCGGATT
>NZ_JADDIL010000602.1:0-398 GCF_020826795.1 Microtetraspora sp. AC03309
GGGTAGAGGTCACGGCCTTTGTCGGTGAGCAGATACTCGTACCGCGGCGGTGCGCTCTGATACTGGCGCCGTTCCACGACTCCATGGACTTCGAGGTCGTCGAGCCGCGCAGCCAGGATGTTCGACGCGATACCGAGGTCGCGGCGGATGTCCTCGAACCGCGTCAGCCCCGCGAACAGGTCACGCAGGATCAATGGGGTCCAGCGTTGCCCGACCACATCGACCGCGCGCGCAATCGAGCACGCGATATCGCCGAAGGACTGTTTGGGCACATGTCGACCGTAGTCCATTGCGAATTGCAATGAACAGGCATTAGCGTGGGTTGCAATTCGCAAGTGACTAAGGACGGAACAATGACAACGACGACAGACCCGGTCGATGCGTTCTGCGAGGCCACC
>NZ_JADDIL010000603.1:0-398 GCF_020826795.1 Microtetraspora sp. AC03309
ATGTAGAGCAACGAGATCACCCAGGTATCACGTTCTGCCAGAATTGCTTTCATCGCGCCCAGGTCGATCTTGTGCTGGTCGAGGTTGTCCATGTAGAGCGCGGCACCGATACCGGCGACGGCCAGGGCGACGAGGTAGACGGCGCAGACCCAGTACGGGGCCCGGTTGCCTGCCGTGGCGATGACCAGCAGGCCGACCAGCTGGATCATCGGCACGCCGATGTTTCCGCCGCCGGCGTTGAGTCCCAACGCCCAGCCCTTGAGCCGCTGCGGGTAGAAGGCGTTGATGTTGGTCATCGAGGAGGCGAAGTTGCCGCCGCCGAAGCCGGCCAGGGCCGCGCACAGCAGGTACGGCCACAGTGGCAGGCCGGGATTGGCCAGCAGCAACATGGTCCCCAC
>NZ_JADDIL010000604.1:0-397 GCF_020826795.1 Microtetraspora sp. AC03309
CACGGTATGGGCTCGCAGCCGCATCAGCTCCGCATCGTGAAAGTGCATTCCGGTCTCCTCCGCGAGGTTCAGTGACAGTTCCAGCCGTTCGCGAGCCTGGTCGGGCCGACCCGCCGCGATCAGCAATCGACTGATGATCGAGTCGTGAAAGGTCAGATAGACGTTGAGGTGCATGAGTCGTGATTCGTCGACCCGGCGGGCGATCTTGGCGGCTGCGACCGCCAAGGTGCCGGGGTCGGCGCCGGCGTTCATGGCCGACACCGCCTTGACGGTGGCGTACTCGGTGGCGCTGACGAAGCGCCACAGGTCCAAGCCGGAGTTCTCGGTGCAGCTGCGCATTTCGCCGGAAAGCGCGAGCGCCTCGTCGAGTTGGCCGGCCTCCAGACACACCCAGATC
>NZ_JADDIL010000605.1:0-396 GCF_020826795.1 Microtetraspora sp. AC03309
GGCCACGCCGTATCGCCTGGTGGATCTGTGGCACCAACACCGGGCGCCCATCGAGCAGGATTTCATCCTCCGATGAGCCAGATGCTGGCTGGAAGAACAGCATTGGTCACCGGCAGCAGCCGGGGTATCGGACGCGCCATCGCGCAGCGGCTGGCGGCCGAAGGTGCGACCGTGGCGGTGACCGCGCGGTCCTACGCTCCCATGCCGTCCACGCGGGCCGGAGTCACCGCGGCGATCCCGGGCACGATCGAGGAAACGATCGCCCTCATCGAAGGAGCCGGGGGCTCGGCCTTCGGCCTCGCGGCCGACCTCGAGGATGCCACCGCGCGCGACGGATTGATCGAGGCCGTCGTGGAACGAACGGGCCGGCTCGACATTCTGGTCAACAACGCGGGG
>NZ_JADDIL010000606.1:0-396 GCF_020826795.1 Microtetraspora sp. AC03309
GCCTGGAGAACCTCCGGTTCTTCGGTTCCCTCTACGACGGGCCGACGTCAGATCCGATGGAGCTTTTGGAGGCGGTCGGTCTCGGCGATGCGGCCAACACTCGAGTTGCCAAGTACTCCAAGGGAATGCAGATGCGGCTGACGTTTGCACGGTCGCTGATCAACAACCCTGAGCTGTTGTTCCTCGACGAGCCCACCTCAGGGCTCGATCCCGTCACCGCCCGCAAGGTCAAGGACATCATCCTGGACCTCAAGGCACGCGGCCGCACGATCTTCCTCACCACCCACGACATGTCCACCGCGGACGAACTGTGTGACCGGGTGGCATTCGTCGTCGACGGCACGATCGTCGCGCTCGACTCTCCGGCCGAACTGAAAATCGCCCGCAGTCAACGTC
>NZ_JADDIL010000607.1:0-396 GCF_020826795.1 Microtetraspora sp. AC03309
GACTCAGTGAGTTATGACGACCCCGTCGAACGCGCACGGCCGCGGATGGGGGCAGCGGCCGCATTCCATCGATGCGCTCGATCACCGTCTCAGCCGCTGGCAGGCACGTCAGATGAGTCGGCGGTTCGCCGGGGTCGGCGTCGGCATCCCCGCCGCGCGTCTCCGCGAAATATCTTCCGGCGCCCCGGCTGGCGACGCCGAACTGGCCGGGGTCCAGTTCGCCTTTGTGGCAGACGAACTCATGCACGACGAGCGCATCGCGAAGCTGGCGCGCGGCAAGCAGCGCTGCGCATCGTGGTTCGTGGTCGTGGTGATGGGGCTGATCATGTTCAGCTCACTGTTGTGCATGGTTGTGCTGCTGTTGAGCCTGATGCAGCATTCCGCACCGTTTTGAGC
>NZ_JADDIL010000608.1:0-395 GCF_020826795.1 Microtetraspora sp. AC03309
GTCGTAAGTGATCCGATAAAGCTCAGGGGCTTTCGTCTCGCCGTAGTGCGCCACCTCGGCCACGCACAGTTCGACCTCGTAGGGCTTGGCCTGCTCGGTGAAGATCGTGCCCAAGGTCTGCGCGTAGACGTTGGCCAGCTGGCGGCCGGTCACGTCACGGCGGTCGTAGGCGTAGCCACGGGTGTCGGCGAACTGGATCCCGCCGCGCCGCAGATTGTCGAACTCGTTGAACCGCCCGACGGCAGCGAAACCGACCCGGTCGTAGAGCTCGCTGACCTTCTGCAGTGAGCGCGACGGGTTCTCCGCCACGAAGAGCACACCGTTGTCGTAGGCCAGCGCCACGACGCTACGGCCACGGGCGATGCCCTTGCGCGCCAGTTCGGAGCGCTCACGCA
>NZ_JADDIL010000609.1:0-395 GCF_020826795.1 Microtetraspora sp. AC03309
GGATCTCACCGAGGTGGAGGCTGCGGTGCTGTGTGACCAGACGCTGCCGCAGCTGGACTGCTACGCCGACCTGATCATCGATGCCGATCACCGGTATCGGGCCGCCGCCGCGGACCCGGTGGTGTCGTTCTCCGCGGATACCCAACTTGCGGGCGACTGGTTCAGCCTGAACGTCACGGTGGGCGTCGACGGTGAAACAGTGGCACTGGCAGAGCTGATCCGTGAATTATCTTCTGGCGCAACACATATGATGCTCCCGTCGGGTATCTACTTCCGGCTGGACACGCCCGAGCTGGTCCGGTTGAGGGACCTGCTCGACGAGGCGCGTGCGCTCGGCGAGATCGACGGGGACCGGGTCAATGCGGCGTCGCTCAACGTCACGCTGTGGGATGAAC
>NZ_JADDIL010000610.1:0-395 GCF_020826795.1 Microtetraspora sp. AC03309
GCCGCGGGCAGCGGCGTGTTGTTCGGCCCGGTGCTGGGCACCTTCGTGACCTTGGGCGCGACGGTCGGCACAGCCGTCGTTGCCAGCCTGATCGGCCGGCGCGCGGGCCGCGACAGTGCCCGCGCCCTGCTCGGAACGCAACGGGCCGACCGGCTCGACCACCAGATCGAGCGGGGCGGTCTGTGGGCCGTGGTGGGCCAGCGCTTCGTTCCCGGAGTGTCCGACGCGTTGGCCTCCTATGCCTTCGGCGCCTTCGGAGTGCCGTGGTGGCAGATGGCCGTGGGCGCGTTCATCGGCTCGGTGCCGCGCGCATTCGTCTATACCGCCCTGGGCGCGTCGATCGGCGATCTGTCGGCACCGCTGGCCTACACCGCGATCGGGGTGTGGTGTGTGAC
>NZ_JADDIL010000611.1:0-394 GCF_020826795.1 Microtetraspora sp. AC03309
GATCTCCCCGATCGCCGGCTGGTCGAGCAGATGCCCGTCGTACTCGGCGGCCATCGCCCTGATCTCGTCAATTTTGGCCGGAGTCGAGATCAGTGCTGGATCCAGCATGTCCAGCTCGATGGACACTGCGTCGGGTGCGCTGACCTGTGTCACGGTAAGGCGCCCGGAATTCTCGTCGAAGCCGATCGCGATCGGAGCGGTTGCGACGTGGCGTTGCACCTGCTCGTGACTGTCGGGCCGCCAGGTCAAGCAACCCACGCCCAGCACCAGCTCGAATTCTTCGCTGTGATCGGTGGCCTTGAGGTGGACGGTGAACAGGTCCTTGTAGATATCCCGGACCACGGCGTCGCGGCGTTCTTTTTCGGCCCACAGCCGCCAATCGGTCAGCCAGGCG
>NZ_JADDIL010000612.1:0-394 GCF_020826795.1 Microtetraspora sp. AC03309
AACGGATGTCTTCTTCCTTGACGCCCTCCGACGCCGTCCTGATGATCACGCCGGCGTCGGCGGGAACCACCTCTTTGAGGATCTCCTTGAGCCGCTGGCGTTCGGTGTCGGGCAGCTTGCGGCTGATGCCGGTCGACGACGCACCGGGCACATAGACCAGGTAGCGGCCTGCCAGCGAGACCTGGGTGGTGAGCCGGGCGCCCTTGTGCCCCACCGGATCCTTGCTGACCTGGACGACCACATAGTCGCCAGGCTTGAGGGCCTGCTCGATCTTGCGGTTCGACCCGCCCAGGCCTGCGGCCTCCCAGTTGACCTCACCGGCGTAGAGCACACCGTTGCGGCCCCGGCCGATGTCCACGAACGCCGCCTCCATCGAGGGCAGCACGTTCTGCAC
>NZ_JADDIL010000613.1:0-393 GCF_020826795.1 Microtetraspora sp. AC03309
AGGTTGAGCAGGTCGGAGAAGAGTTTGCCTTCCGCGGTCTTGTTGGTGCCGATGTCGCGGTTGATGGTGATCGACAAACTCGAGCGGGCGGTGTCGAGGGCTGCGTGGGCGTCGTCGATGACTACTGAGCCGATCGGGACCGGCTTGGACGGGTAGCGGTCCTCGCGGAACACTGAGCGGCCGTTGAACAGCTTCCAGATGTTGACGACGCCGATGGCTTCGCCGGCGCGGTATTGGGCGCTGTCGACGTCGTCTGTGGTGACGATGCCGATTCGGCGGGCTTCCTCGCGGACCTGGGCGGCCAGGTACTTGTTTGGGGCGACGTAGAGGGCGGGGCCTTCGTTGTCGTGCAGGTAGCTCTGCAGGATGACCAGGCCGTCGATGGTCTTGCCG
>NZ_JADDIL010000614.1:0-393 GCF_020826795.1 Microtetraspora sp. AC03309
CTCGAGGGGTTGTCGACCCACATCGAGGAGTCCACCCTGACGACGCGGCAGAAGCTGGCACTGACATGCCGAGCACTCTTCGATGCCGGCCACGACTCCGGCCTGGCCGGTCAGATCACCGCCCGGGCCGGAAAACCCGGTACCTACTACACCCAACGGTTGGGACTGGGGTTCGACGAGATCTCCGAAGACAACCTGCTGCTGGTCGACGAAGACCTCAACGTCCTGGAGGGCGAGGGCATGGCCAACCCCGCCAATCGATTCCATACCTGGATCTACCGCGCCCGGCCCGATGTGCAGTGCATCGTGCACACGCACCCCTTCCATGTCGCGGCGCTGTCCATGCTGGAAGTCCCGCTGAAGGTGTCCCAGATGGATATCGCGCCCCTCTAC
>NZ_JADDIL010000615.1:0-393 GCF_020826795.1 Microtetraspora sp. AC03309
CTCGGCGACCGCGCCCGCCGCCCCCTTGCGCAGGCGGTGATCCCCGGACAGGTCGACGCCCGACATCCGGGTGTTGGCGCTGAACTCGACCCAGTGTGCATGGTCGAGTTCGCCGGGTGTGCGGCCGCGTAATCCATACTCCTGCTTGGCGAACACGACGATCGAGCGACCTTCGGGGGTCTCGTCGGCCAAGCTGGACAGTTGTGCCGCGTCGGCGAGTTGCTCCGGCGTCACTCCCGTCAGTGGCACGAACGCGGCGGCCTGCCGGTTACCGAGGGTGATGGTGCCGGTCTTGTCGAGCAGCAGGGTGTTGACGTCACCGGCGGCCTCGACGGCCCGGCCCGACATCGCGAGCACGTTGCGCTGCACCAACCGGTCCATGCCGGCTATGCC
>NZ_JADDIL010000616.1:0-393 GCF_020826795.1 Microtetraspora sp. AC03309
CATGGCGAACAGCAGCCATCCCCAGCAGAACATGCGGGCAGAAGCACGCTTGGCCTCCTCCGGGGTCAGGGCGGGCCGATTCTTCTTGCCTGGGAACACCTTCTCAAACCAGTGCAGATGCTCCTCCGTGGAAGCGTTCGCCGCCGGCGGGTGCGACGCAGCTGGCGGTCGCGCCGGCTGCGGTGCGCTCTGGGCTGCGGGTTGGGCCACTGGGTGACCATTGCGGATGGGTGCGTCGGTGGTGACGGTCATGTCGAGCTGCTTCCCTTCATAATGAGGCGGAGCGACGTCGGCGCCGAATGGCCCGAATAGGTTTGCCGCGCAAAGTAAGTGGCGTGCATTTCGGGCGTGATGGCCCGGAGCGTAACAGGTTGGTTGGACACGGTCGATAGA
>NZ_JADDIL010000617.1:0-393 GCF_020826795.1 Microtetraspora sp. AC03309
GAGCAGCACTGGGGCTGGGCGAAATGGTTACCGCACACCGAAAGTCAGGACATCGACGGCGCCGGCCCGGCCCGCTATCTCGCAACGTCGCTGGCCGAGGTCGAGGACGCGCTGGAGCCGTTGCTCAAGGAACGCGCCAAGGTGGTCGACGAGAAAGGCAACGTCGACACCTCCGAGGTGAACAAATCGAACAAACAAATGGTCGTCATCATCGACGACCCGACGGTGACCCCAGCGGCGGTGCGCAAGATCGCCGGCAAGAACGGCGTCACCGTCATCTCTTATCGCGACGCCGCCGGGCCTGACCGCGACTACGAACCGCACGAACGAGAACTGCTGCTGCGACTGCAGCACAACCCGCTCGCCAACGCGGCCACGGTGCAGATGGACACC
>NZ_JADDIL010000618.1:0-393 GCF_020826795.1 Microtetraspora sp. AC03309
GTGTGCGCTCATGCTGCGCCGTGCCTGGCCTCTCTGGGGACAATGTGCGCTCATGCTGGGTCGTGCCCCGCCCCTCTCGGGACGATGCGCGCCCATCCCATGTCGGTCCCGCCCCGGCTCCGGGGAAGGTCGGTTCATGGGGGGACGTGGCCTGGTCATCCCGGGCCACGCCAAGCTCTTCGCGTACGGCGTGCACGCCCGGCACTCCGCCGGGCCGAGGAGCACCATCGCTCGCTGGCTCGCCGGGACATGCGGATTCAGCCGCGTCTGGTGCGGCGCACGGGTCCTCGGCAGTGGCGGCCTCGGACGCGGCGACAGCGGTAAAACCTGGCGTGGTTGCTACCGCCGTGGTGGTGGCGCTCTCGGGGGTCGGGTCCGTCGCCGCAGATCCGG
>NZ_JADDIL010000619.1:0-392 GCF_020826795.1 Microtetraspora sp. AC03309
CTGCAGCACCGGCCGTGCCGCCTGACCGAGCACCGCCGTCCACGGCACCACGTAGCCCAGCACCATCCACGCCACCCATCCGGTCGCCAAGAGCCCGAACGCCGGCCCGTAATGACCGTCAGCGGCCAATCTGGTGCCCACCACACACGTCGCCGCCACGAACGTGAACATGGCGAAACCCCGTCGCGGATCGGTCAGATCAGCCATGAACTCCCGGCGAGAGGTAACGGTCCGGATGACGGTCAGCGCGACCAGCACCACATAGGCGGCCGCCGCAACCCACAACAGCACCACCGAAACCGCATGGGCGCGGTGGTAAGTCATGGCGATGGACATGATGCCGGTGGCCATTACGAGGGCGAAGTAACCCGGATGCAGGGTGCGTACTGCCT
>NZ_JADDIL010000620.1:0-392 GCF_020826795.1 Microtetraspora sp. AC03309
CGTCCGGGGCGGGCAGGCCCTGCTGCGGGCAGATGTACCCGGCGGAGTATGGGCCAAGGGACTGCGGGCACGCAAGCGCCTCGAACGGTACTTCGCCGAGCAGGTGCCCGACCGTCAGCGCGGCGACGGCACCGACCTGTTCTCGATGTTGTGCCGCAGTGAGGACGAAGACGGCGCCCGATTCACCCCCGCCGACATCGTCAACCACATGATCTTCCTGCTGATGGCGGCTCATGACACCACCGCGATCGCGCTGTCCATGCTCACCTACGAGCTGGGCCGCAATCCGCAGTGGCAGGAGGCGCTGCGCGAGGAAGCGCTCGGTCTACCCAACGACACCCCCACGGTCCTTGACCTGGACAACTACCCGTTGCTGAACGCCGCTTTCAAGG
>NZ_JADDIL010000621.1:0-392 GCF_020826795.1 Microtetraspora sp. AC03309
GCGCGCAGGGCCGTCGCCGCGCGCGCGGCGACGTCGTCATCGCCGCCTTCGTCGTAGACCACCAGACGCACGTCGCGGCGCGGCGCCAGGCGCGCGATGTCGGCCTCGAGCCGGCTGAACGGCACGGGGGCCGCGTAGAACAGATGGGACTCACCGTACTGGCCATGCTCGCGCACGTCCAGCAGCGCAATCTCGCCGCCGTCATGCAGCCAGCCCTTGAGGGTGTGCGAGTCAATATCGGCCAGTTTCAGGTCGGAATGGGAATGCATCGTTAAATCCGCAGGGAATCGGGGGAATGGGAGTTCAGGGCCTTCAGGCTCGGCCGCAATTGGCCGAATGCCTGTTCGAGGTCGGCGATCAGGTCGTCCGGATCCTCCAGGCCGATATGCAGG
>NZ_JADDIL010000622.1:0-391 GCF_020826795.1 Microtetraspora sp. AC03309
GCCCAGCAGCGCGTCGCCGGCGACACCATCGACGTGCAGGCCAAGGAAAAGTCCAACACCTGAGCGCCTGCTCCCCCGGGCCCGGCCTGAACCGGCCGGCCCTAATTGCCTCAATTCCCGAGCGGCCGTCGAATGTTTGATGTCAGCCTCACTGAACTGATGGTGATCGGCGTCGTCGCGCTGATCGTCATCGGCCCCGAACGCCTGCCCAAGGTCGCCCGTACGGTCGGCCACCTGCTGGGCCGCGCGCAGCGTTACGTCAATGACGTGAAATCCGATATCCAGCGCGAGATCGAGCTGGACGAACTGCGCAAATTCAAGAGCGAAATGGAGACCGCGGCACAGGATGTGCACCAGTCCCTGAACGATACCCACAACGCCTTGCAGGAGC
>NZ_JADDIL010000623.1:0-390 GCF_020826795.1 Microtetraspora sp. AC03309
GGCCTGATGGACATGGAGGTCAACCTGCTGATGGGTGGCCGGGGCGAGAACCCGGGCCTGTCCCAAGTGCAAGACGATCCCCCGACCCGCGTGCTGCGTGCGGTGGGCAATGCCCGCCGCACCCTGCGCGCCGGATTCACCACCGTCCGCAACCTCGGATTGTTCGTCAAGACCGGCGGATACCTGCTCGACGTCGCCCTGGGCAAGGCCATCGACGCCGGCTGGATCGACGGCCCTCGCATCATTCCCGCCGGACACGCCATCACTCCCACCGGCGGGCACCTGGACCCCACCATGTTCGCGGCATTCATGCCGGGCGTGCTGGAGTTGACCATCGAAGAGGGCATCGCCAACGGCGTCGACGAGATCCGCAAGGCCGTGCGCTACCAG
>NZ_JADDIL010000624.1:0-390 GCF_020826795.1 Microtetraspora sp. AC03309
TCTTCTCGCAGTCGATCGCCCCCAAGCTGATGGCCAGCGTGCAGCGCCAGTACCCCGCCCTCACCTTCGTCGTGCGCGAAGGACACAGCGGCGATCTGCATGACTGGCTGCTCGCCGGCGAGCTTTCCGCCGCCGTCATCTATGAACCGAAGCGGCCGCGCCAGCTGGCGGGCGACCTGCTGTTCCTGGAACCCGTCTACGTGGTCGGCTCGCGCGACCTGGCGCGGCGCCATGGGCTGGATCTGGACCAGGGCCTGACCCTGGAGCAGCTGGCGCGGCTGCCGCTGCTGATTCCCACGCGGCGCCATGGCACCCGCCTGGACCTGGACCACGCGATGAAGCAGCTGCAGCTGACGCCGCACATCGTGCACGAGGTCGACGCCTTGGGCG
>NZ_JADDIL010000625.1:0-390 GCF_020826795.1 Microtetraspora sp. AC03309
GACCGGCCAATTCGGCGTCGGCATGTCGATCGAAGTTACATCACGTTCGCCGCATGTGTCGGCCTAGATCACATAGGACGAGCAAAAATTGTCGCTCGCGGTGACGCATGAGAACGATGTGAATTCGTAACGGTTCAGATCGCCACCAAATGCCGATATCGGCATCCGATCCGGCTACCTTGGTCGCGGGCTTTGACAGCGGGTCTCCATAACAGGTCAGGAAGGGGGAACATGCGCGTTGACGGACGGGACATCACCGTCACCGGCAGCCTCCTGCAACCGCTGACCCGTCGCACCAACGACATCCTGCGTCTGACGCTGGCCGCGATCTTCCTCGCGACCGTCATCACCAGCTCGCTGATCACCCGCTACGAATGGGTGGCGCTGGAA
>NZ_JADDIL010000626.1:0-390 GCF_020826795.1 Microtetraspora sp. AC03309
CTGTCGTTCACCGTCGTGAACGATCCCGTGTTCGGGGTCATCTGGCTCGCCTGGGCAGCGCTGTGGCTGTTGTTCTTCCTGGTGCTCGGGCTTCGCCGGGCCCGGCTGACCCGCTTCACGGGCTGGTCGGTGGTATTGCTGAGCCAGCCGACGTGCACGCTTCCCGCGTTTCTGATGCTCAGCGGCAACTACCGCACCTCACCCGGAATCGCGGCGATCTGGGCGGTGGGACTCGCCGCACTGCTGTTGGTCGCAAGGGTGCTCAGCGCCCATCGGACACACCAACCACGCACGGCCGCAAACGAACCCGTATTCAGCTGAATCATCACCACCCCACATCAAGGAGTAATCAATGAGGCACGGAGATATCTCGTCCAGCAACGACACCGT
>NZ_JADDIL010000627.1:0-389 GCF_020826795.1 Microtetraspora sp. AC03309
ATCCTAACGGTTTGATCGACTGATCAAATTCAGAACTGAGGAAACCGATGCCCGAAGACATGAGCGGAACCCGGGTCGTGGTCGACGTCGACCTGTGCGAGGGCCACGCGTTGTGCATCCAACTTGCCCCTGAGGTGTTCGACCTGTCCGACGAGGAGATTGCCGGCGCTGCCCCGATGGACGGGCAGTGGGATCAAGGTACCTGGGACGCCGTCAAATCCGCCGTAGACGCCTGCCCGCGTCAGGCGATCAGCCTGCTCAACACCAGCACGAAAGGCCAGTGAGCCATGACCGATCTCGCCTCCGTCGACTACTTCGCCGATCCGGCCGTCGCCCAGGATCCCTATGAGTACTACGAATACCTGCGCAGCAACGGGCCGGTGTTCACC
>NZ_JADDIL010000628.1:0-389 GCF_020826795.1 Microtetraspora sp. AC03309
CTTGTCTTCTACGCCCTGCGGTTTGCGGGGGCGGGCGAACGCTTCGTAATTGCCACTGCTGTAATACATTTCGTATGCTTCCCGCTCAGTTGTACTTGTAGAAGCCTTCGCCGCTGGCGAGGCCCAACTTGCCTTTGTCGATGTAGTTCTCTTTCAGCCACGCGGCGAGCTTCTGAGCTTCGGCGTCCCCATTGGCCATGATGTTGTAGGGCGTGGTCAGGCCGATGATGTCGTAGATCTGGAACGGGCCCACCGGTGCGCCGGTGGCGATCCGCCAGGTGTCGTCCACGGCGCTGGGGTCGGCGTAGCCACCGGCCGCGAGTTCGGCGGCGGCATTGAGGAACGGGACCAGAAGTGAGTTGAGGACGTAGCCGGCCTTCTCCTTGTGC
>NZ_JADDIL010000629.1:0-388 GCF_020826795.1 Microtetraspora sp. AC03309
CTCTGACAGACCTCATGACCCAGGCCCGGCCGCCCCTGTCAGGCACCGTCGATCAACTCACCCGACTGGCGCCGCTGCTCTCGAATGAGGACGACATGGCGCGGATGGACCTTTCGTTGCAGAACGCACCCAAGAACTACCGCAAGCTGGTCCGGTTGGGGGCCTACGGCAGCTTCATCAATCAGTACCTGTGCGGCATGAATGTCCGGGTCACCGACCTGCAGGGGCGCACCGCGTACTTCCCGTGGATCATGCAGAACACCGGACGCTGTGGGGAGCCCTGATGCTGAAATACCGTGGATCGCACCTCATCCGGAGCGGACTCATCGGCATTGTGCTGATCGCGATGATCATCGCCGTCGGGCTCCAACCTCAGGCACTGTGGTCT
>NZ_JADDIL010000630.1:0-387 GCF_020826795.1 Microtetraspora sp. AC03309
CACCGGGAAATGCCGCGGCGTTGTTGACCAGGATGTCGAGCTGATCGAAGTGTTGAGCCAGCGAGCGCACCGAGGTCAGGTCGGCGAGGTCGGCGCTGATGAACCGGACGTCACGGCCGAGCGCCGCCGCGGCATCGCGTCCGCGCTGTTCATCCCGCCCGGTGATGGTCACCGTCGCGCCCGCGCGGGCCAGCAGGTCGGCGCAGGCCAGTCCGATGCCCGCCGTGCCCCCGGTGACCAGCGCGCGGTATCCTTCGAGCTCTGTCGACGCGTATTCCATTGTGTCCTCTCTCTTTTCAGGCGACATTGCGAATGTCGTCGTCGATCTCGGCCAACGCGGCGCGCAGGCGTTCGCGGCTGCGCGCGATACGCGACATCACGGTTCCC
>NZ_JADDIL010000631.1:0-387 GCF_020826795.1 Microtetraspora sp. AC03309
CACCGAGTTCGGTGAAGTGCGGGTGTATCAGCATGGGCCAGCCGGCGGGCCGCCTGTGGTGTTGATCCACGGGTTTTACCTGACCTCGGCCATGTGGTGGGAGCAAATCCGCGGTCTGACAAGTGGTTTCACGGTTTATACGCTCGATATGTTGGGCCAGCCGGGAGCCAGCACACAAACGAAAGCGATGACCAAACCCGCACAATGCGCACGCAGCATCGACGCGGTATTGCAGCACCTCGATCTACGGGACGTACATCTGGTGGGTCATTCCTACGGCGGTTGGCTTGCCACCCACACCGCCGCGTTGGTGCCGAGCCGACTCAGCACACTGACGCTCCTCGATCCCGCGCACACGGTGGCTCGCCTCTCCCCTCGGTTCTGGCG
>NZ_JADDIL010000632.1:0-387 GCF_020826795.1 Microtetraspora sp. AC03309
GGCCCACCACGATCATCGCGCTGAACACCACCACTCCTGCGATGGCGACACGACCGGCAGGTGCTTGGTACGCCGTGACTTACCAGTGCACACCGGGCACCAAGCGCACCGCCCGCTTGACCGGACGGGCCACCGTGCGCGGGACCCGCAGGCTTCGCGTGCTGCGGACTGGGCGCTTCGGCCGTCGTTGCGTCGGTTCGGCTGCCGCGGTCTGAGGGGCCTCGCCTACCTCGCCGCGCGCAGCCGCCGAGTCCGGATAGCCCAGATACAGCTGATGCAGGACGCGGCGAGACAGTTTCGGGGTCAGGTAATTACCGAAATCAGCCACGGTGCCCAGCGGGGTGTCGATCCGGGCCGGCTTGTCGACCAGGCCGCGCACCACCATGG
>NZ_JADDIL010000633.1:0-387 GCF_020826795.1 Microtetraspora sp. AC03309
GGCCGGAACGGCTGTAGCCATGCTCCCTGCTCGGGCAGCGAGTCCAGACCGATCCGTGGCAACGGTTCCCGGAACACACCGGGAATGTCCTCCAGATCGACAAACTCCAAGGTATCCGACGCTAACGCCCAGCTCGCATGTTCGCGAAATCCGAGCACCTGCACCGGGGTGCCCTCACGGGCAATTTCTTCCAGTGGTTGGCGGAACGCTTGTCCGTCCGCCGAGGCAACCAGAACTGCTGCCAGTCCCTCGCTGCGACGCAGGGCGATGTGGTCCAGCATGTCGCTGTCGACATCGCTGTCGTCGTCGATCTTCGGCTTCGCGAAGACAGCGAAACCCACGTTACGCAACGCTTCCACCCAGGGGCGCACAACATCGGCGCTACCT
>NZ_JADDIL010000634.1:0-386 GCF_020826795.1 Microtetraspora sp. AC03309
CCTCACTGTTGGCTGGAGCTCTGCGATGATGGGCGATCTCGATCTCAACGACGACGAGTGCTACGAAGCCTCACTGGAGATCGCTCGCGACCTTCTTGACCGCATCTGACGCCACGTTCGGGGTCTACCTGGTGCACAAGAGAATCAACGGTCCAGACTGTGGCACGGCGCAGCGATGACCAGACGCGGTGTCGCGCAAGACCAACACTTCCCGCCGCTCGTGAGCGGGTGGTGTCAGAACTGACCTTCAAACGGTGTCCATCAGCACCTTCGTAGCCATGCGATCAGATCGCGAGCTGGCGCAAGGGCGAGGAATCGCGCACGAGCGGCCCGGTGGCCAAGTTCGATTTCATCCCCAGCTCTGACGCACCGGCCTACCTGTCGAG
>NZ_JADDIL010000635.1:0-386 GCF_020826795.1 Microtetraspora sp. AC03309
TATACGGGTCCGACCCAGCCGATGCTGTTTGCATACAATCGTGATGATTATGTACTGGGGCCGGAATATCCCGTTCGCAACGACAGATGGGATTTCATATTCGATGGCCGTCGGAGTTTCTTCAACGTTTTTGATACCGTGGCTGGCGTTTATTTGTGGGACAGAAGCATGTTGGTGACTGATTTTTCCCAGAAAATAGATCCCGATTTTCCCAATAGAATGCTGAGTCTGTTCAAGACGGTATCGATGCTGGTGATGTGGACGAATGTCGATCGTCGCCAGGAAGTGTCGGAAAAGTTGTCAGTGGCTGGTTTCCGCGCGACGGAAACGGCTACGGGTGCTTTTCATTCGGGACCATTTGACTATTCATGGGCTATCTTCCAGTT
>NZ_JADDIL010000636.1:0-386 GCF_020826795.1 Microtetraspora sp. AC03309
GATCCATGCTGTTGAATTGATTGGCAGTTTTTACGAGTGGACTCGACGAAATTTCAATAGCTACAAGGCGACGCTATCGGAACAGGCCAAGCCATTCGAAGGTGGACGCAAGGCGATTGCGGACGCCGAGAGCGTGGCGCGCCGACTAGCGAGCTACAGTGAATCGGCTAGATTGTTGGACGCCAACACGACGGCCGCGCGGCAGAAGATCACAGCCGTGACGACTCGGATTGAGCAGACACCTTTGTTGACGAGCACTGCAGAGCGGGAGTTGGCGGGTCTGCTCACCGAGGCTCAACAAGCGCTCGAAGCATCACAGGTGCTGTTCTCGGACCTAACCGGATACGCGGCGGAAGCCAAGGAGCTTGCCGACATCGTGGCTGTAC
>NZ_JADDIL010000637.1:0-385 GCF_020826795.1 Microtetraspora sp. AC03309
CGTGCATTGGTAATCGCGCAGCGTCGCAGCAGATACGAACGCTCTCGGAAGGCGCTTGGAAGAGCATAGCGATGGATAGATCAGCCGAGACGACCTCATCGAAGTGCTCGACGAGAAGCGGGGTGAGCTGTCCGGTGCCGGATCCGATTTCAAGACAGCGTCCGCCCACGGGTATGTCGCCTCGCCGGAGAGCGTCGTGTACGGCGTCGAAGCGATTCGTGCTGTGTTCGGTGTTCCAGGTTGCTGCCATACCGTCGAACGAGTTGGCGGTAGCTCGGGCGATGTCAGTTGTCCAGACACCGTCGACGGCAATTGCCCGAGCAAAGGCTTGCAACTCTACAAGATGGTCCAGGATGGGTTTCCCGGGCGGCGCGGCGAGATAGAT
>NZ_JADDIL010000638.1:0-385 GCF_020826795.1 Microtetraspora sp. AC03309
GTTACGCGGTGGCGGGCAAGCAACTGGTGCAGCGGGTGAAGACGTGGCTGCAGTTCCCGCAGTGGTTCTACAACAACCTGCCGGTCAACACGATGGTGGCGCCGCGGCTGACGCCGGGCGGGCTCGCCACCCAGTACTCGTCGGTCGGGCACTACGACATGACGCCGGACCAGGCCATGATCCTCACGCTTCCGGTGCCGGATGCGCCGTATCTGGGCTTCCAGCTCGGTAGCCTCTGGTACATCTCGCTGGACTACATCAACCACCAGACCTCGCTCAACGGCACTCAAGCGCAAGCTGATCCGGACGGCAAGATCCGCATCGTCGTCTCGGACGCCAATCCCGGCGTGACCAACTGGTGTGAGACGCTGGGCCACGGTAAGGG
>NZ_JADDIL010000639.1:0-385 GCF_020826795.1 Microtetraspora sp. AC03309
GTAGAGCGAATTGAGCGCCAGCGAATTGACCATGGCGTCCGAGCTGAACGCGACCTTGGCCGGGTTGATGGGGCGATGCTCCAGCGTGCCGCGCGCGCCCAGCACCACCAGCGCCAGGATCACCAGCGACGCCAGCGGCCGCTTCCACCACGCCAGGAACGGATCGCGCACCCGCACCGGGAACAGCTTGACCGCCAGCCACGCGGCCACCAGCAACACCACCAGGGCGGCCAGCAGCACGCCCTTGTAGCCCTGCCACAACATCGAGCCGACTTCCTTCGGGTTGAGCAGGTAGATGAAATACAGGCGGTTCGGGCGCGTGTCGTATTCCGCGATGAACTGCGGCGTGGAGACTTCCAGCAGCACGTACAGCATCCACCAGACG
>NZ_JADDIL010000640.1:0-385 GCF_020826795.1 Microtetraspora sp. AC03309
TGGCGAGCGACGCCAACGGATGACGCCGGGCGTACCCGGTGGCCCAATTCTCGATGGCGTCGATTCCCCGCTCCGGTTCGACCCCATCAGACACGCTCTCGGGCGGCGCCGTCATCCTCTCTCATTAAGCAGCAGAACAAGCACAGACCCATCCCTCCCGAAGCCGAGGTACGGCCACTCTCGGCCGAATAACTCGCATTGGTTGGCACCGTACGTCGACACTCGATCCGCGTCAACGTTTTGCCGAATTATCATTCACTTAGCGAGATGGGCTCATCAATTTCCGGCAAACCGGTCGCCGCCACCATCGCGTTGCCGCCCCCACCCGGACGTATCGACGAGGCCGTGTCACTTCCCGTATCACGTGTAAAAGCAGTGCATGTAG
>NZ_JADDIL010000641.1:0-385 GCF_020826795.1 Microtetraspora sp. AC03309
CGCCTACGGCGGACGCCAGGAGATCGTCGATGCCGTGCGGTCACTGCTGTCCAAGGAACTGGCGAACGGTGCCACGGCCGAGCAGCTCGTTGAAGCCGTCACGGTCGACGGGATCTCGGAGAACCTCTACACCTCCGGGCAGCCCGACCCGGACCTCGTCATCCGCACCTCAGGTGAGCAACGTCTGTCCGGATTCCTGTTGTGGCAGAGCGCATATTCGGAGATGTGGTTCACCGAGGCGTACTGGCCGGCATTCCGCCGCGTGGACTTCCTGCGCGCGTTGCGCGATTACACCGCCCGGCATCGTCGCTTCGGCAAGTAGGGGCGTGCCAAACTTGAACCATGGCTGCGCTGTCGGCAGTGGTCTTCACGCTCAGCTGGTGGC
>NZ_JADDIL010000642.1:0-385 GCF_020826795.1 Microtetraspora sp. AC03309
GGGTGGGGACGCGCACGTCGCTGTCGAAGCGGACCAGCCCGCGCACCTGAACCAGACCGTCCTCGGCTGCCTCACGCAGCGACAGACACACCGTGGTCGAATAGCTGGGCACTGTCCACAGCAGTCCCAGGCCCGCCGTGGTCAGCATGTCGGGCTGCACCGCGAAGCTGGACAGCCGGAACTGGCCTTCCCGGCAGTCCTCCCAGGTCTCCTCTACCGTGCCGAGGCTGACCCCGTCGCTGAGTTGATTGGTGGCCGCCGCGATGCCACTCGCCGACAGAAACCGGGGCTGCAGGCCGGCTTCTGCCAGGCGATTGGCGACGCGGCGGGTAGCGGTGGTGGCCGCCCGCAGGATGCCGTCACGGTCGCCGCCTCGGCGCCGTAC
>NZ_JADDIL010000643.1:0-384 GCF_020826795.1 Microtetraspora sp. AC03309
CGGGCCACCTCGACCACGCCCACCTGATCGCCAGCCACGCCGAAACCACCGCCCGCTCCATCACCAATCCCGACTACCAAGCTCAGGAGCTGACAGAACTAGTGACGGTGCTGGTCGGCATGGGGCACCTCAACCACGCGGAAACCATCTCCCACGCCATCACCCACCCAGACGCCCAAGCTCAGGTGCTCACACTGCTGATGACGGCACTGGCCCGCACAGGCCGCCTCGATCACGCCGAAACCATCGCCCTCTCCATCACCGACCTGGACTACCGAGCGCGGGCGCTGACGCGGCTGGTTACGGTAGCGGCCGATGCGGGCCACCTCGACCACGCCCACCTGATCGCCAGCCACGCCGAAACCACCGCCCGCTCCATCACCA
>NZ_JADDIL010000644.1:0-383 GCF_020826795.1 Microtetraspora sp. AC03309
CACGGGTGGCCTCCACCTTGTAGGTGACCTTGAGGACCGGCGAGTAGATGGAATCGACCGGGATACGGCCGATCTCGGCGCCCGACGCCTTGTTCTGCACTGCCGGGACGTAGCCGCGGCCGCGCTCGACGACGAGCTCGACCTCCAGCTTGCCCTTGTCGTTCAGGGTGGCGATGTGCATGTCCGGGTTGTGCACGGTCACACCGGCCGGCGGCACGATGTCGCCTGCGGTGACCGCACCCGGGCCCTGCTTGCGCAGGTACATGGTGACCGGCTCATCCTCTTCGGAGGACACGACCAGGCCCTTGAGGTTCAGGATGATGTCGGTGACGTCTTCCTTCACTCCGGGGACGGTGGTGAACTCGTGCAGCACACCGTCGATG
>NZ_JADDIL010000645.1:0-382 GCF_020826795.1 Microtetraspora sp. AC03309
ACCCAGATCATCGATCGTCCTGCCGCTCAGGGTGATTCGCCAGAACCGTGGGAGTCCGTCCTGACTCCGCTCAAGACATCGGTTTCGGCGCGACCTGTACCCGAGGCCGTCGAAATGACCATGGTCGCGGCGATCAACCGCGCGCTGCGCGACGCGATGGAGGCCGACGACCGCGTGCTGGTGTTCGGCGAGGACGTCGCCACCCTCGGCGGGGTCTTCCGGGTCACCGAGGGTCTGGCCGAAACATTCGGTGCCGACCGGTGCTTCGATACCCCACTGGCCGAGTCGGCGATCATCGGTATCTCCATCGGCCTTGCGCTCCGCGGTTTCGTGCCGGTTCCGGAAATGCAGTTCGACGGATTCAGCTATCCGGCCTTCGACC
>NZ_JADDIL010000646.1:0-380 GCF_020826795.1 Microtetraspora sp. AC03309
TTCGGGCATCGGGCGTGAGGCCGTCACGGCGACGCTGGCCTGGGCTGGGCATCCTGCGGCGAAGTGTTGGATCGCGTTCGTCGACGTGGACAATCCCGCCGCGTTCAGTTTCTTCTCCGCGATCGGCTGGCGCCACGAGGGCCTCGATGACGGCATGCACCGGTTCTGCCGTGAGATTGAGGCACCCCGGCGCTGACCCGTGTCGCGGATTCGCGCGGCGGCCCGACGGTGGTAGACAAGGGACATGGAGATCCTGGCCAGCCGGATGTTGATCCGGCCGGTCGACTATCCGAAGTCGGTCGAGTTCTATCGTGACCGGATAGGTCTGGCCATCGCCCGCGAATACGGTGCCGGCACAGTCTTTTACGCCGGCCAGTCGC
>NZ_JADDIL010000647.1:0-379 GCF_020826795.1 Microtetraspora sp. AC03309
ACGCAACAGGGCCCGGGCCTTGTCGGGATTGGGGGCATGCTCCACGTATTTCTCGAAGCAACGCACGGCGCCAGGCACGTCGCCCAACCCCGCCAAAGATTGACCAAGGTTCTGCCAAGTTGCCCAGCGCTTGGGATTCAATTGCAGCGCAAGAAGCAGTGTCGATTTCGCTTTCGCAAAGTTCCCGGTTTTCAACTCGGCATAGCCAAGGTTTCCTGAAATCTCAACGTCGTAGGGATTGACTGCGGTGGCACGCGCAAGGATCGAAATAGCGCCAGCGTAGTCATCCTTCTTGATCAGCAAAAGCGCTTGATCATTGAGAGAGCGAGCAAACCTGAATTCGGAATCGCTGACTGTCTTGCGAACGGGAGTATCCGGT
>NZ_JADDIL010000648.1:0-379 GCF_020826795.1 Microtetraspora sp. AC03309
AGATGGACCCCGAGGATTCCGAGGACGTGCGACGGCTGCTGGCGCACTCCCCCGACACCGCAGGCGGTCTGATGACCAGTGAGCCGGTGGTGCTGGCGCCCGATACCACCGTCGCCGAGGCATTGGCGCGGATCCGCGACCCCGACCTGACGCCGGCCCTGGCGTCGATGGTCTTCGTCACCCGGCCGCCCAGCGCCACCCCGACCGGACAGTATCTGGGCTGCGTCCACCTACAGCGGCTGCTGCGCGAACCACCTGCTGCGCTGGTCAGCGGTATCGCCGACACAGATCTGCCCAGTTTGAGCCCGGCCGACTCGCTGGCCGCGGTGACCCGTTACTTCGCCGCATACAACCTGGTGTGCGGCCCGGTGGTCGATGA
>NZ_JADDIL010000649.1:0-379 GCF_020826795.1 Microtetraspora sp. AC03309
CCTTGGTCCAGGCCGCGACGAAGTCCTTGACGAATTTCTCCTTGGAATCGTCCTCGGCGTACACCTCGGCCAGCGCCCGCAGCTGCGAGTTCGAACCGAACAGCAGATCGACCCGGCTGGCGGTCCACTTCGGTGAACCGGTGGCGCGGTCGGTGCCGACGTAGGTGCCGTCATCGGCCGGAGCCGGCGCCCACTTGGTGCCCATGTCGGTGAGGTTGACGAAGTAGTCGTTGGTCAACTGACCCACCTTGTCCGTCAACACACCCAGCTCCGAGCCGCCGTGGTTGGCACCCAGCACGCGCAGTCCACCGATCAGCACGGTCATCTGCGGAGCCGACAGGCCGAGCAGGTTGGCCCGGTCGATCAGGCGGTACTCGGC
>NZ_JADDIL010000650.1:0-379 GCF_020826795.1 Microtetraspora sp. AC03309
CGCTGTACCCGCCGAAGCGATTCCTCGGCGCGGCGCGCAACATCGAGCACGGCGGCTCGCTCACGATCATCGCCACCGCGATGGTCGAGACCGGCTCCACGGGTGACACCGTGATCTTCGAAGAGTTCAAGGGCACCGGCAACGCCGAGCTCAAGCTCGACCGCAAGATCGCCGAGCGCCGGGTGTTCCCCGCGGTCGACGTCAACCCGTCGGGCACGCGTAAGGATGAGCTGCTGCTCAGCCCCGACGAATTCGCCATCGTCCACAAGCTGCGCCGCGTGCTCTCGGGCCTCGACAGCCACCAGGCCATCGACCTGCTGATGAGCCAGCTGCGCAAGACCAAGAACAACTACGAGTTCCTGGTACAGGTCTCCAAGAC
>NZ_JADDIL010000651.1:0-379 GCF_020826795.1 Microtetraspora sp. AC03309
ATGGTGTCGGTGACGACGCCGGCCTTGCCCGAGCGGATGGCCTTGAACAGATCGCCGTTGGGCGCCAGGCAGACTCGCTCGTCCCAGGGGTTGTACCGCGGGCTGAAGTGCTTGTCGTAGTCGAAGCCCTCGGGCAGCCGGCGCTCGGCCATCCGGCGAAGCACCTTCTTGAACACGCTCGGGAAGTTGCGGGCGACCTGGTACTGGCCGGTGCTGTAACCGATCTGCTTCCAGCGGTTGACGAAGTGTGCCAGGTTCTTCGGCAGGTATTTGTTGGTTCGCAGCGCGATCGGATCTTCCAGCGGCAGCGAGCCGATGTAGGTGGGCGAGCGCTGCAGCATCGTGACGTGGCCGACGCCGCCGTTGACCAGTGACGGGA
>NZ_JADDIL010000652.1:0-378 GCF_020826795.1 Microtetraspora sp. AC03309
CGGCGGGCAGCCGGGACCGGGTGATGCCCGCCGCCACCATCGACGAATCGCACAGAATCGGAGCACCCGCGGCGAGGGCGGTATGCGCCCTGGTCACGACATCATCGGTGTAGGAGACGTGATCGGCGACATCGACCTGACCACAGGTGTGGATCAGCCGGACCACCACCCGCGAAACATCGTCGGGGAAGCGCGACAGGTTCGCCTCGGCGCGGATCGTCGCGAATGACTGCCGGTAGATCTCAGCGGCGTCGCGGATGTAGTCGAGCACGCGAACACCCTACGGGGGCGTGATACGCAGGCGGTATCCGTCCTCGGTGGCGACCAGGACGTCGCCGGCAGGCGGACTGCCACACGCCCGTTCGCAGCCCACGAAGT
>NZ_JADDIL010000653.1:0-378 GCF_020826795.1 Microtetraspora sp. AC03309
GCCGAGGGAGGCGACCTGGTCGGCCACCTCGGGACGGGGATCGGTGGCGCGCACGATCGCGCCCAGGCTGCCCGCCGCGCCGATGGCGGCCAGGCCGGCCACACCGGCACCCACGACGAGCACCTTGGCCGGGGGAACCTTGCCCGCGGCGGTGACCTGGCCGGTGAAGAACCGGCCGAAGCTGTGTGCGGCCTCGACGACGGCGCGGTAGCCGGCGATGTTGGCCATCGAGGACAAGACGTCCAGCGACTGGGCGCGCGAGATACGCGGCACCGCGTCCATGGCCAGGACCGTGATCGGCCGGCTCGAGAGCTTCTCGACGAGCTCGGGCTTGAGCGCGGGTGAGATCAAGCTCACCAGAGTCGCACCGTCGCGCAG
>NZ_JADDIL010000654.1:0-377 GCF_020826795.1 Microtetraspora sp. AC03309
CCGTGTCCACCGCGCCCATGTAGATGATGCATTCCAGACCCAGCAGTGCACACGCGGTGGCGGTGGCGACGCCGTGCTGTCCGGCGCCGGTCTCGGCGATGACGCGGGTCTTGCCCATTTGCCGCGCCAGCAGCGCCTGCCCCAGGACGTTGTTGATCTTGTGAGAACCGGTGTGGTTCAGGTCCTCTCGCTTGAGGAAGATGCGCGCACCACCGGCATACTCGGACAACCGGGTTGCCTCGTACAGGGGTGACGGCCGGCCGCTGTAGTGACGCTGCAGCCGGTCGAGCTCATCGAGGAAATTCTGATCGCCGCGGGCCTTCTCATAGGCCGAGGTGACTTCTTCGATCACCGCCATCAGTGCCTCGGGAACCAAC
>NZ_JADDIL010000655.1:0-377 GCF_020826795.1 Microtetraspora sp. AC03309
GTCGAGCGCCCGCGCAACCTCGAGCACGGCGACTACGCGACCAACCTCGCGCTGCAGCTCGGTAAGAAGGTCGGCGTCAATCCGCGCGAGCTGGCCGGCTGGTTGGCCACCGCGCTCGCGGCGGCCGACGGCATCGCGACGGCCGAGGTGGCCGGGCCCGGCTTCGTCAACCTGCGCATCGAGGCCTCGGCGCAGGGCGTCATCGTCACCAACGTGCTGACTGCGGGTGCGACCTACGGCAACTCCACCGAGCTCGCCGAGAAGATCAACCTGGAATTCGTCTCGGCCAACCCGACGGGACCCATCCACATCGGCGGCACTCGCTGGGCTGCGGTCGGCGACGCGCTGGGCCGGCTGCTGACCACGCAGGGCGCCGA
>NZ_JADDIL010000656.1:0-376 GCF_020826795.1 Microtetraspora sp. AC03309
CGTGCTGCGCGTGGGCGTGGTCAACAACCCGCCGTGGCTGGTGCAGAACACCACCGGCTCGGGCGAGCCCTGGATGGGCTCGTCGTGGCTGCTGGGCAAGGAATTCGCGCGCCTGCTGGACGTGAAGATCGTGCCGGTGCAGGTCAGCCACGAAACCAAGGTGCCGGCGCTGATCGCCAACCAGATGGACATCATGATCGGGCCGCTGAACCAGAACGCCGAGCGCGCCAAGATCATCGACTTCGTCACGTTCTCGAACACCAGCGTCTGCATGTTCGGCCTGGCGTCCAACCCCAAGTTCACCAACGCCACCAAGGTCGAGGACTTCAACCAGCCCGGCATCACCATGGCCTACTTCTCGGGCGCGGGCGAAGAG
>NZ_JADDIL010000657.1:0-375 GCF_020826795.1 Microtetraspora sp. AC03309
GCCATTACGCCGACCACACCCGTCAACCTGATCATCGCGTTGCCGTTTTTCATGTCCGTCCCTCACAGCGTCTTCCACGTCAGCGCACGCCGCACCTTGGCGCCGGGGCGGGTACCGGATCCCTGCCGGCGCAGCTCGGCTGGGTCGTCGCCGTTGCGCAGCCGCTCCAGCAGATAGTCGGGTTCGAAATTGACCCCGATGGGATTCTCGGCGAACGCACCGCTGAGAAAGTAGTCCGCGGTCTCCTTCGCCGTCGCGAAGTTCTCGGTCTGGAACTCCAGCCGGACCCCGTCCGGGTCCTCGTAGTACAACGAGGTGGTCGGACCGTGGTTGATCGACCAGACCGGCGTGATGCCGGCCTGCTTGAGCCGCTCA
>NZ_JADDIL010000658.1:0-375 GCF_020826795.1 Microtetraspora sp. AC03309
TCTTCGAGCTCGGCGATTCCACGAAACAATTCGATGGTAATTGGGTGCGAAATTATGACGGAGCTCCTCGAGGTCGCGCCCCAGGGTACCCGAGCTCCCAGCTAAGCGCGCCGCAAATGTGGATTCCAGCCGCGCTACACGCCGCCGCGGCGCAGCATCCGACCTTGTGGGGTCTGGAAGTCAATCTTCTTGCCGCGCAACCAGGTACTGGTCACGACACCGGCGAGTGCACGTCCGTCGTATGGGCTGATCGGATTCTTGTGGTGCAGCTTGTGCACGTCGACGACCTGTGCCGACTCGGGCTCGAAGATAGCGAAGTCGGCGTCGTAGCCAAGTGCGATCTTGCCCTTGTTGTTCAGGCCGGCGAGTTCGGCG
>NZ_JADDIL010000659.1:0-375 GCF_020826795.1 Microtetraspora sp. AC03309
CCTGGGTGGTACTCACCTGCGCGGCTCTGCTGCTGCTCGCCGGTGCCACATCCGGGTCTCCGGGCCCTGTACGCAGGCCGGGTCGTGTGGCGGTCGGCGCGCTGGCGGTCACCGGCGTCGCCCTGGCTGCCGTGGCCGGCGTTGTCGTCACATCGCTCAGCCCGGTCGGAGTGTCCACGGCCACCACGGCCAAGCGCGCGGCAATCCCCGGCGTACCGACGACGGTCGGTGCAAAGGTGGCCTACACCGTCAAGCTCGACTCAGCAGTCGTGCTGCCGGCCGGACCGGGTTTCGTCGGTACCAACGACGGGGCAGTCGTCGGTTTCGACGGAACGACCGGTGCACAGCGCTGGCGCTTGCCGACGGTCGACCTGC
>NZ_JADDIL010000660.1:0-374 GCF_020826795.1 Microtetraspora sp. AC03309
AGCTGACTCTTACCGTCACCGGAACCGCCGACGGCGAATGGCACGCCGAGCTCAAGCAGGGCACCACCTACCTGGCACGCAATGTCGCGGTCGCAGCTGCTGCCGTCTCGCGCGCGGCCAAGGAACTGCACGAGGATCTCTCCACGCCCATCGACGAAGTGATCGAAGAGGCGCGCTCACAGCAGGCCGCCAAGGTCGCCGCCCTCGAAGCAGAGCTCGAAGCCGCGCGAAAGGTCTTGTCCGACTTGGAGTGAGGTCCGCGGAGTTGGCTCTGGGCGGGCACATTGGGAACCGGCCCGAAACTTGCAGAGAGTCTTCGACTATCCACTTGGCTGATCGTCAAATTTTTTGACGATCAGCCAAGTGCAGTGGGT
>NZ_JADDIL010000661.1:0-374 GCF_020826795.1 Microtetraspora sp. AC03309
GTCGTTGACAGCATTCAGCGCATCGGGGCGGTTCAGCGTGATGATGCGTAGGGCACCGTCGGCCTGCACATCGATTTCTTCTGGCATTCCGTACATCTGGTTACACCCCTAGTCCGAGGATTCGTGACGCGATGATGTTCTTCTGGATCTGCGACGTGCCGCCCATGACGCTCTGCGCACGGCTGTAGAGATAGGCGCTCAGCAGCTCCGCATCGCTGGTACCGGTGACCGCCAGGGCGGCATGGCCGACGGACTGCTCCACCCAGGTCATCAGCAGCTTGTCGAGCGAGCCGTCGGGACCGTGCTTGAGCCCGTCAAGTTGCTCGGACAGCCTCCGGCGCACATGCAGACGCAGCATTTCGGCTTGCACCCCG
>NZ_JADDIL010000662.1:0-374 GCF_020826795.1 Microtetraspora sp. AC03309
GTGCGGTGCACACCGAAGACGGCGAACTCATCGCCTCGTTCAGTCAGGATGCGCTGATTCGTCCACTGCGCACCACAGATACCAGCATCTCCGAGCACTCGCGGCTTTAGACCGGCGCCGCCGCTCAGATCTTCAGATACCCCTTGTCTGCCGGGATCTGGGCGGCGGTGACCAACGACGATGCATCACTGGCCAGCCAGAGCACGATGTCGGAGATGGTGTCCGGCGCGATGAGCGAATCCGTCGGTAACGCGCCGGGGGAGAAGCTGTGGATGTAGTTCGGATGGTCCTGCAGCAACTTGTACATCGAAATGTCGTTGCCCATCGGGGTGTCGGTGCCGTAAGGATGGACCGAATTGACCCGGATCCCGAAC
>NZ_JADDIL010000663.1:0-374 GCF_020826795.1 Microtetraspora sp. AC03309
GACGAGCGCGACGCGACGTACCCCAAGATCGTCGAGCGGGCGCCGGTTTTCGCCGAGTACCAGGCCAAGACCACCCGGGCGATTCCGCTGTTCGAACTCCAGCGGGTGTAGCGCCGAACCTGAGCCTGTGTGCGGACTTTCGCCGGAAAGTCGCACACAAGCTCAGATTCGAGCGGTCGACTACAGCCGTTCGATGATGGTGGCGTTGGCCATGCCGCCGCCTTCGCACATGGTTTGTAGCCCGTAACGTGCTCCACTGCGTTCAAGGTTGTTGACCATGGTGGTGAGCAGGCGTGTTCCCGATGCCCCCAGGGCATGCCCGAGCGCGATGGCGCCACCTCGCGGATTGAGCTTGGCCGGATCGGCGTTTAGAG
>NZ_JADDIL010000664.1:0-373 GCF_020826795.1 Microtetraspora sp. AC03309
GCCGTGCATCCCGGACGCGTGCAGCCGCGCTCACGGCCGAACAGCATCAGCCGCTGTGCTGCAGTGGCGATGCGGCGGGTGCGGCCGAGGTAGAGCGGCATGTTGGTGTGTTGGTCGTAGATGGCCAGGTAGTGCCAGGCATGGGCGGCCAGCCGGATGACATCGGGAATGGACAGTTTGGACCCGCTGGTGGTGATGGCGAAGCCCGCGCCGGCCAGGAGTTCTTGCAGTGTCGTGGTGACCACGATCGAGACGGGTAGCCCGTTGTGCCGCCCGAGCGGCCCAGACATCAATGTGCTGCGGGTCATGGCCAGCAGGGCGTCGTGGGTGCGCTGGGCGGGATTTCGGGTGTCGGCGTCGATCTGGTCCTGAG
>NZ_JADDIL010000665.1:0-373 GCF_020826795.1 Microtetraspora sp. AC03309
GATCAGCGGCGTGCTCCGCGCTTCGACGGGGACGTCAGCGAGCTACCCGACCGCGCCTGCTGGGCGCTGCAGCACCTGCTGTCGCGCCGGTACGTCAGCAAGGACAACCACTCCGAGCTGTGGTCGTGGGTCACCCGCTACCGCGCCGAACTCACCGTGCGGCTGTCGGAACTCGATATGCGCCTGTGCATCTCGGACGATCACGACATCGCCTACGTCGAGCAGGCGGATTACGAATCGCAGTGGCGGCGCCGGTTGCTGCGGCGGGAGACCCTCAACACCTACGACTCGATCCTGGCCCTGCACCTGGCCAAGCTCATGCGCGCGGCGTCCCGTGACGAGAACGTGCTGATCAGCCGTGACGAGATCCATG
>NZ_JADDIL010000666.1:0-372 GCF_020826795.1 Microtetraspora sp. AC03309
GGGCAGCACCATCGCCTTCATGGGCTACCGGTTCTCGGGGCGGCACTTCCTGTCGCTGCAGGAATACATCTCGCGCGCGGCCTTGCGCGGCGAGTACTTCCGCGATGAAAAGCAGAGCTACACAGTGGCGTACAGCCAGTACATCCGCCCGCTGGAGATGAGCGTGTCGCTGTCGCTGAGCCGGCTGAACTACTGGAACGACGGCGCCACCAACAACCACTACATGCTGTCGCTCAACAAGAACGCCAGCTTCGGCAGGCTGCGCAACGTCAACCTGTCGCTGTCGTTCGCCCGCACCCAGAACTTCTACGGCCAGACCGAGAACCAGATCTACGCCACCATGAGCGTCCCCCTGGGCGACAACCGCCAGGT
>NZ_JADDIL010000667.1:0-372 GCF_020826795.1 Microtetraspora sp. AC03309
ATGCTGCTGCATCACCTCGTGGCGCAGATGGGCCACCAGAACGCCGTGGTGGTCAGCCAGAAGACACTTTCCAAGCTCATCGGACGTTCTTTGCGGACGGTCCAATACGCAGTCAAGGACTTGGTGGCCGAGCGCTGGATCTCCGTCGTGAAGCTCAACGGCCCCGGCACCGTGTCGGCCTACGTGGTCAATGACCGCGTGGCGTGGGGCCAGCCCCGCGACCAGTTGCGCCTGTCGGTGTTCAGTGCCGCCGTGGTGGTTGATCACGACGACCAGGACGAATCGCTGTTGGGGCATGGCGACCTGCGCCGCATCCCGACCCTGTATCCGGGCGAGCAGCAACTACCGACCGGCCCCGGCGAGGAGCCGCCC
>NZ_JADDIL010000668.1:0-372 GCF_020826795.1 Microtetraspora sp. AC03309
ACCGGCCATTGAGGACCCGTCGATAGCCGCCTAAAAGATCTTGATCCACAGGTCTTGACGATTGCTCGCGTCCCGGCCTGGCCAGGCGGTAGATAGGGGCTGGTGGGATGTGATCGTGTAAGGCGGTGTTGCTGTACGGCACTGCTGTATGAAGTCAGCCGCAAGAATGTCGACCATGTGCGCAAGCAAGTACACCGAGGTCAACACGATGGCCGAGTTCACCGACTTTCTGCGTCGGCTGAGTAACGATGCTTCGCGACTGGAGCAGACTGACGGATTGGTAAAGAGTACTTCTGACTACCTAGCCTCGATCTTTCACGTCTATCCGGTGGCTGGCTGAGCGGTTCGGCTGGAGTTTGAAATCGGGGCCGT
>NZ_JADDIL010000669.1:0-371 GCF_020826795.1 Microtetraspora sp. AC03309
CTCTTACTGATATTTCCTGCTCAGTCTAGAGGTACGCGGTTTCGCGACTAGCTCACGCTACACACGATTGACATGTCGAGACGCAGGAAACCCGGTATTTATGGCCTGCGGTTCGTAGTACCGCGTCGGCAAACGTTCACTGTCGACGTCGATGATGACCGGCTTGACCCGTGGCGTGGCCACCACAGGTGCAGGTTTTCGGTCCAACCCTGATTCCAGTCGCTCGAGCCCGAACGCCGCCAGCATGAGCAAGCCCGGGATGAGCGCTACCAGCAACCACGACACAAGGCAGTAGTTAACACGGCGTAGGTCTCAGCGGGGTTACGAATCATCACCGGTCCGCTCAGGAGAATGTCCGGCGAGGTCAGTAC
>NZ_JADDIL010000670.1:0-371 GCF_020826795.1 Microtetraspora sp. AC03309
GTAGCGTCGTTGGAGATCAATTTTCATTGCAGCTCAGTTCCATTTGATTCGACTGTCGGGAATCCAGCTTGGATCGTTCTTGCCGCTAACTTGAACAACTTCACCAGCCCGGTCATTGACCACAACGTAACCGCTCTTTGAACCGTACACTGAAGCTGAGTCATTTCTCGGAGCACCATTTGGGGTCTTCGTCAAAGACCGATTTTCATCGTCGTCCCGACGGGCCCCACTAATGGGTTCTATCAACGCGTCCGAGGAAATAGAGTGTCGATCTACTCGTGATCAACGCTCATGTAACGCGCCCCATCAAAACAATATCGCCCCACACAACTAGAGCCAACAGCCTCAACAAGCCCTGAATAGATCAGCGA
>NZ_JADDIL010000671.1:0-370 GCF_020826795.1 Microtetraspora sp. AC03309
GCGCAGATCCGCACGAGCGATGAGGTCAGCGGCCCGTATGCGCACGCATCTACCGCCGTGATCGTCGACTCCGACATCTCGGCTGTGGCGGCCGTTGCACTACTGACCGACGACCTTGTGGGCCAGCGTATTCCGCTGACAGGTCCGCAGGCGCTGACCAATACCGAGCTGGTGGACACGATCGGGCAGGCACTTCGGCGACCGCTGCACTACCGCGAGGTTCCCAGCGATGTGGTGCGGCAACGTTTCGTGGGCCTGGGCTTTCCTGCCGAGTTCGCCGACGCCTACATGGGCCTGCTGGCCGACACCGTCGACCGTCCGGCACTGGTCACCCATGACGTCGCCAAGATTCTCGGCCGCCCGGCCACCC
>NZ_JADDIL010000672.1:0-370 GCF_020826795.1 Microtetraspora sp. AC03309
CGAGCTGGGCTGTGAGGAAATCGGTTGCCGGCAGCTGTTTTTGAGTGCCGGCGTGCTGGGCACCAACCAGATCCTACTGCGCGCCCGGGAGACCGGAGCGCTGCCGGATCTCAACGACGCTGTGGGCCGTGGATACGGCAACAACGGTGACGTGATGGTGTCGCACCGACTCAAGGACACCGATCCCGCAGGGACAAAGCAGTCGCTACTCGGGCTGATCAACCTCGACGGCCGCGCCGATCCGGAAAACCCCGTGTATGCCACCATGTTCTCGATTCCGCTGCCCGTCGAGACCTACATGCTGGGCTATTACGTCATGGTCAAGACCGGTGACCGCGCCGCCATCACCTACGACCGGGGCTCCGATTCG
>NZ_JADDIL010000673.1:0-369 GCF_020826795.1 Microtetraspora sp. AC03309
CTGTAGCCGCACAGGTCACCGGGCAGCACGCTGACACTGTTGATCGGGTATTTCGAGACGCGGTCGTCGCTGTACTGCTTGAAAGCAGCCTCAGCGTCCCGGTCGGTCGGAGTGAGGGTGAGCTCGACGGTCAGCCCGGCGGGTCCGGCCAGTCGTACCGCTTGCGCATGCGGTGGCAGCTCGGTGAATCCTTCGGGAACCCGCATGGTCAGTACCGGCGAGCCGGGTACGGCACTGCGCACCGTGACCGTCGGCCCACCTGGGATCGGGCAGGTGACCTCACCCGGGGCCAGCGCCCGCGTCGTGGTGGGTTCGACGCCGTACGCCGGCAGCGCGAACTCCGGCACTGGTTCACTCGGAGAAGTGGTC
>NZ_JADDIL010000674.1:0-232 GCF_020826795.1 Microtetraspora sp. AC03309
ACGTGGTGGCCGCGTGCCTGTCCAAGGACCCGCACACCCGGCCCTCCGCCGAGCAGGTGCTGCTCCGCCTGCTGCAGCACTCCGCGCCCGGCCCGTCCATCCTGAGCGAGGCCGCCGCGGTGGCCGCCCCGGAAGGACCGGCGCCCGCCGCGGGCGGACCCGCGACGCCCCCCGGAGTGCCCGTACCGCCGCCGCCCCAGCCGTACCCGACGGACCCCGGGGCCTATCCGTA
>NZ_JADDIL010000675.1:0-358 GCF_020826795.1 Microtetraspora sp. AC03309
GAATACGGTCTCGCCTATGACTTGAAGGTACGTCTCCCGGCCGTGCGTGACGCCCTGTCGGCCGGTCTGCTCGATAGGGCGCGGGCGGTGGTGTTCTGCGACTGGCTGGAAGACGTCCCCCTCGAACTCGCCCGAGCGGTCGCGGCTCATCTGCTGCCCAAGGCGGGGAAGTGGACGACGAGTGAGCTGCGGGAGAAGATCAAGAAATTGTTGATCGCGGCCGATCCGACCTGGGCGCGCCGTAAGTATGAGCGGGCTGTTCATCAGCGGCGGGTGATCGGGGTGCGGCATGCCGACGGCTCGGCGAGCATCACCGGCCAGCAGTTGCCGGTGGATCAGGCGGCGGCCGCGATCGCCC
>NZ_JADDIL010000676.1:0-341 GCF_020826795.1 Microtetraspora sp. AC03309
ACGGTGGCGGGCTGCACGGTGGCGGGCTGCACGGTGGCGGGCTGCACGGTGGCGGGCTGCACGGTGGGTTGGTCAGCAGTGGACTGCACAACAGTGGTTTGGCCGGCAGTGGGGTGCACAACAGCGGGTTGGCTGGCAGTGGGGTGCACAACGGTGGCGGGTTGCACGGTGGGGGGTTGCACGGTGGCGGGCTGCACGGTGGGTTGCTGGTTGGGGTCGAGCTGTTCGGCGTCAGGCGGGACGACAGCGGGCTGCACGGTGGCGGGCGGGGGAAAAACCGGCCGGCGAAGACGAGAACGGTCAAGCAACAGCACGGCACCGTACGCGTCACCGGCGAAACG
>NZ_JADDIL010000677.1:0-339 GCF_020826795.1 Microtetraspora sp. AC03309
CGGACAGCACCTTCGTGCCGCCGGTCACCGCCGACCTGTCCCCGCCGGACTCGCGGATCACCGGCGCGGACTCACCGGTGATCGCCGACTCGTCGACGGAGGCGATGCCCTCGACCACGTCACCGTCCCCGGGGATGATCTCCCCGGCCTCGACGATCACGAAGTCCCCCTGCCGCAGTTCGGGAGCTCCGACCGTGTCCCACCGGCCGGTGTCGTTCCGGTTCATGAGGCGGCGGGCGACGGTGTCGCGCTTGGCCGCGCGCAGCGTCGCGGCCTGGGCCTTGCCCCGGCCCTCCGCCACGGCCTCGGCCAGGTTGGCGAAGACCACGGTCAGCCACA
>NZ_JADDIL010000678.1:0-333 GCF_020826795.1 Microtetraspora sp. AC03309
GCTCCGGCTGGCGGATGCGGATGTTGTTGATCACGTGCTGGCGCTGCCTCTGGTGCTGACGCTGGTCCTCTCGCTGGTGCTGGCGGTTGCGGTTGTGGTTGCGGTTCCAGTTGCGGTTCCGGTTGCCACCGCCCCAGCCGCCCCCGCCCCAGCTGGCGAAGCCGCCCGACTGGACGACGGACGCGCTCGCCGCAGTGGCCGTGGCGGCGGCGCCCAGCGCGACCGCCCCACCGGTCAACGCGGCGCTCACAGCCAGCAGCCCGACAAGGCTCTTGAACTTGGACATAGCGATTCTCCCCCGAAAAGGAATCGATTCCTCTAGACGCTCGAGCA
>NZ_JADDIL010000679.1:0-288 GCF_020826795.1 Microtetraspora sp. AC03309
CCGGATCTGCGGCGACGGACCCGACCCCCGAGAGCGCCACCACCACGGCGGTAGCAACCACGCCAGGGTTCGCCGCTGTCGCCGCGTCCGAGGTCGGCACTGCCGACGAGGTCGGCGCTGCCGGGGGCACGTGCGCCGCACCAGACGCGGCTGAATCCGCGTGTCCCGGCGAGCCAGCGAGCGATGGTGCTCCTCGGCCCGGCGGAGTGCCGGGCGTGCAAGCCGTACGCGAAGAGCTTGGCGTGGCCCGGGATGACCAGGCCACGTCCCCCCATGAACCGACCTTCC
>NZ_JADDIL010000680.1:0-273 GCF_020826795.1 Microtetraspora sp. AC03309
GGTACGGTTCGCGCGACGATCGCGGTGGTCAGCGTTCCTACGGTGACCGTCCCCAGCGTTCCTACGGTGATCGGGATGCTGCCCGTGGTGGTGACCGGCCGCAGCGGTCCTATGGGGACCGGGACGCGGCCCGTGGCGGCGATCGTCCGCAGCGGTCGTATGGTGATCGGGATGCCGCTCGTGGTGGTGACCGGCCGCAGCGTTCGTACGGTGACCGTCCCCAGCGTTCCTACGGGGACCGGGATGCCGCCCGTGGCGGTGACCGTCCCCAGC
>NZ_JADDIL010000681.1:0-239 GCF_020826795.1 Microtetraspora sp. AC03309
GTTGCTACCGCCGTGGTGGTGGCGCTCTCGGGGGTCGGGTCCGTCGCCGCAGATCCGGTCTCCGGAGCAGGGCCAGCCGTGTGTGCGAGGACGCTCGCTCCCGTGACCGCTCCCTCTCCCGCTCCCACTGTCGGTCCCGTTCTGGATTCTGTGTCCGCTGCCGCTCCCTCTGCCGCTTCCGGTCCCGCTCCTGCTTCCGGTCCCGTTTCAGTGCCCGCTGCCGCTTCCGGTGCGGATCC
>NZ_JADDIL010000682.1:0-238 GCF_020826795.1 Microtetraspora sp. AC03309
GTGGCTCAGTGGTAGAGCATCACCTTGCCAAGGTGAGGGTCGCGGGTTCGAATCCCGTCTTCCGCTCGGAGCTTTACGTGGTGGAGTGGCCGAGAGGCGAGGCAGCGGCCTGCAAAGCCGCGTACACGGGTTCAAATCCCGTCTCCACCTCTGGCCCCAAGCCAAGGACGATTAGCTCAGCGGGAGAGCGCTTCCCTGACACGGAAGAGGTCACTGGTTCAATCCCAGTATCGTCCAC
>NZ_JADDIL010000683.1:0-234 GCF_020826795.1 Microtetraspora sp. AC03309
TGAGCTGTGGCGCCCCGAGCTGCGGTGCCCTGAGCCGTGGCGTCCCTGGCCGTGGCGTTCTTGGCCGTGGCGTTCTTGGCCGTGGCGTTCTTGGCCGAAGCGCGGGGCCGAGCGGTGTCCTCGGCCCGGGTGGCCCCGGTGCTGGCGTCCCCGGTGCTGGCGTCCCCGGTGCTGGTGCCCTCTGTCGCGGCGTCCTCGGTGCTGGCGTCCATGGTCGCGGTGTCGTCGGCGGTG
>NZ_JADDIL010000684.1:0-225 GCF_020826795.1 Microtetraspora sp. AC03309
AGCCCCGCAGGGCCGGGTCTGATACTGCTGGATCTCCTGGCCCATGCCTGAACGGTGGCGGTTCGGATGGCCGTTTTGCGGGTCGGGTGTCGTGGCCGTTGGTGGCGTCGGTTCGGGAGGCGGCGTCCGCGTTGGCGGTCGCGGTGGTGCCGGAGTCTGCGGGGGTGTGTCTGGCCGAGGCGGAGGATCTGTTGTTCGCGCGGGATCGGCTGGTTTCGGCGGTCG
>NZ_JADDIL010000685.1:0-215 GCF_020826795.1 Microtetraspora sp. AC03309
TGGCTGGGCACACTGTTGGGTCCTGAGGGAACGGACGTTGTTCGTTTTTCCTTGGACGGGACCGGTCCTCTGTCGAACCGTTTCCTGGTTCTGTGCCGGTGGGTCTGCTGTTGCGGGTCTGCTGGTGTGGTTCTGGGGGTAGGCGATGGGTTGGGCTGGTTGGCTGTTTGTTGTTTGTGAATTGCATAGTGGACGCGAGCATCTTTGTGGCCAAG
>NZ_JADDIL010000686.1:0-204 GCF_020826795.1 Microtetraspora sp. AC03309
AGCCCCGCAGGGCCGGGTCTGATACTGCTGGATCTCCTGGCCCATGCCTGAACGGTGGCGGTTCGGACGGCCGTTTTGCGGGTCGGGTGTCGTGGCCGTTGGTGGCGTCGGTTCGGGAGGCGGCGTCCGCTCTGGCTCTCGCAGCGTTGCCGGAGTCTGCGGGGGTGTGTCTGGCCGAGGCGGAGGATCTGTTGTTCGCGCGGG